>JBJMGO010000059.1:0-5802 GCA_045807825.1 Pyrinomonadaceae bacterium
ACGTTCATTCCACTCGGCTGAGTTGCCGACCTGATGTACCGGCTCCTCGAGCTCGACGGAGGCTGATTCGCAATTCGACAATGTAAAGCGGTCCGTCTCCCGCAGCTTGCAGTGGCCGCGGCTCTCATCGATCTCGTCGATGGCAAAATTCTGGCCCCAGAGCTTCCCGACGGGCACGGTCATCCAGCATTTCTGGTCCCAATGATTGTGGATCCGCGATACCTGCCCGACCTCCCAGCAGATCGCCATTAGCTCAAAACGATCGTCCTTATATATAAGGTTGCGGGTATACCACTCGGGATTCCACGAGAAATACTTGATGATCGTATCGACCTCCACGGGGTTGTCGCCGAGGAATGAGTACACACCCTCGCAGGTGAATTCGCCATCCGGAATCGCCTTAAGGCCGCTGACGAGGTTGTCGATCGATACGCGCTTCATTATGCGTGCTCTGGGTGTCTGCTCTGGCTATCGAATCTAATTCTTCTGCGCTTTCTGGAGGAAGTCAACGAATTCTGCAGTATTCCGCGTCAGTCCCGGAAACGTCGCGACCGTCTTGCCGTCCCCATCAACTATTGCGTAAAAAGGCAACGCAACCGTGCCGAACATGTCCTGCTCCATCTGCTGCTGCCGGTCGAAAACATCGCCCTCGCCGTCGGTGTATAGACGAGCGAGAATGTATTTTCCAAACTCGGCCTCGACCTCCTTCTTTGGGAAAACATTCGCCTCCATCCAGCGGCAGTTCGTGCAGGTGTAACCGGTGAAGTCGATGAAGACAAGCTTTTTCTCGGCCTTAGCCTTGGCGAGGACGCCTTGATAATCATTCTCCTGCCATTTTTGCTGCGGCTGTGATCGGCTGAAAACGCTTGCCGAAGATGCATTTAGATCAGGCGGTAAAAAGCTCTCGATCTCGCCGAGCTTCGCTCCAAAGAGACCTGTCAGCAGATAAAAGCTCACCGCAAGACTCACGACCGCGGCAAACATCCGAAACGCACCCAGCCGCTCAGGTTTTGTGTCGTGCGAGAGCTGGAACTTTCCAAGCAGGTATAGGCACAGGATCACGCCGATCGCGATCCAGACCGCGAGCACGACATCGCGTGTGAAGATGCCCCACTTCCAGACGAGATCGACGTTGGAGATGAATTTCATCGCCGCCGCGACCTCGAGAAATCCCATCGCGACCTTGACCGAGTTCATCCATCCACCGGCACGCGGCAGTTGCGACACCCACTGCGGAACGAGTGCGAGTATAAAAAACGGCAGAGCGAAAACCGTCGAGAAGGCGAGCATTCCGACCAGCGGCATTCGCCAGTTCCCCTGTGACGCGGAGACCAGGATCGTGCCGACGAAGGGTGACGTGCACGTGAACGACGTCAGAGTGAATGTCAGACCCATCAGCAAAGCACCGATGACACCGCCGCCATCGCCCTCTTTGCTCCGCGTGATGGAGTCGAGCTTGGTCAGGAGACCGGCGGGAATCGCGATCTCGTACGCGCCAAAAAGATTAAAAGCAAAAAAGAGGAAGATCCCTGTGATCAGGATGTTGACCCACGGATTTGCCGCGAAAAGGTTTATGCCTGCCGCCCCGATAAAGATCGCAAGCAGCATGCCAAGTATGGTGAACGTCGCGATGATGCCCAGCGAATAGACAGTCGCGAGCTTCACCGATCTCGCGCGATTGGGTCCCGCGTGATTCGTAAAATACGACACCGTGATCGGGATCATCGGGAAAACGCACGGTGTCAGCAGCGACAATGCCCCGAGCGTGATCGCGAGCCAGATGAAGGGACCGAGGTCGGTTGGCTGCTGGTTGGCAGGAGCTTGTGCACGGACTGGTTCAGCCGGCGTGGATCCGGCACCCGAGCTACTGTTAGCAGCAGATTGTGTACCGCCGACCTTCTTAATGTCCTCGGTTCCGTTGAAGGAGACACGCACCGTCCTCGGCGGAAGACATGTCGTGTCGTTACAAAGCTGAAACCTCACGTCGAGCGACGCTGTCGCCAACGATCCGTCTGCGGTTGCTTTTAGCGGTACTGAGAATGTGACGCTCTTCTCAAAAAACTTGGTCTGCAGCGGTTTGCCGTCGGCGCCAAGAAAATTCGGATCCGGTTTCGTCGTTGCCGCAGGAGATTTGATCGTGCCTGCGATCTGAAATGAAGCACCGTCTGCGGCCTTGATCGTTGTGGCGATCGGGCCGCCAGGCGGCTGGTCTAGGGCATAGAGATGCCAGCCTTCATCGATAGCAGCTTTGAGCTCGACGGTCGCGGCTTCGCCTTGTCTCAGTGTTCTTTGCTGATCGGTTGTGGTAAGGCTCCACTTGGCAGGCGTCTGCGCTAACGCAGCAACGGCGAGCGTGAGCACCAGAATTGTGATCCAAATTAGCCGGCGGACCATAGAGCGAGGGGGTCGAACAAGAGAACTATACCATTTAGATGCTGCTCCCGCGTCCTATGCGTAACCTCTCCATACTCAGCCTCGACTAGGGTTCTACGCCGAGATCGCCAGAGAATTCGCCGAGAACGCAGAGAGCCGGAGCTTGCAACTCTTTGCACTCATAGGACGCTCACTTATAATATTAAGTTTCCGCCGCAGAATGCATTTTGCACTCCGGCGGCTTGGAGGAAGCAAGTTTTGCCCAAGACAGGGACACGCGAAAAACAGGCGGCAGACATTACTAACGTCGCAGCGAACGGCACCGGCGAGAAGCCCGATCAGCCTCTCCACGCAGACGAACTGCCGGAGGTTCACCTGGTCGAGCTCGCTCAGCAGGAGTATCTTAAGCGTCGCGAATCGCAGCTAAAGGCGATCAAGAGAACGGAGAAGACCCTTCTTCACAAGATGCTTTTTGAGATGGTGCTCGGCCGCCGCTTTGAGGAGAAGTGCGCTGAGGTCTACCGCATGGGGAAGATCGGGGGATTTTGTCACCTTTATATCGGTCAGGAGGCGATCGCTGTCGGCTCGATGCTTGCCCTCGAGCCAAAGGACATGGTGATCACGTCCTACCGCGATCACGTGCAGGCGATGGTCAAGGGCATTCCGCCCGAGGCCGTTTTGGCGGAGCTGTACGGTAAGGCGACCGGCTGCGTCGGCGGCAAAGGCGGCTCCATGCATATGTTCTCGGCCGAGTGCGAGTTCTACGGCGGACACGGCATTGTTGGCGGTCAGATCGGCGTCGGCACGGGCATGGCATACGCGGCCAAGTACAAGAATTCCGGTCAGATCGTAGCATGCTACTTTGGCGAGGCGGCGGTCAATCAGGGCATATTTCACGAGTCGCTGAACATGGCGCAGTTGTGGCGGCTTCCGATCATCTACATCTGCGAAAACAACCAATACGGCATGGGAACGTCGCAGGAGCGTGCGATGTCGACGCGCAATATTGCGAAGAAGGCGGACGCCTTTGAGATGGCGAATGAGTTCGTTGACGGCATGGACGTGATGGCTGTGCGGGATGCGACGATGCGGGCGATCGAGCGGGCACGCGATCATTCGCTGCCGACGCTGCTGGAGATACGGGCGTATCGCTACATGGGCCATTCGATGTCGGATCCCGGCAACTATCGAACTCGTCAAGAGATCCAGAAGTATCAGGAACGCGATCCTATCGTTCTCTTCAAGGACAGCTTAAAGGACGCGGGTGTCTTCACAGATAAGGATTTCGCCATGATCGAATCAGAAGCTCACGACACAGTGGTCCGGGCGGTGAAATTCGCCGACGAGAGTCCATTCCCGGATGAGAGCGAGCTGTTCACAAATGTCCTCGCATAATTTTTTATGGCACTTTTGACCATCCGAGACGCTTTGAATCAGGCGCTGCGCGAGGAACTCATCAGAGACGAAAATGTCTTTGTCATGGGCGAGGAGGTCGCCGAGTACGACGGCGCCTACAAGGTGACTCGCGGCCTGTGGAAGGAGTTTGGAGATAAGCGAGTCGTCGATACTCCGATCACCGAGCTTGGCTTTGCGGCTGTCGGCGTCGGTGCCGCGATGGCGGGGCTACGGCCGGTGATCGAATTCATGACGTGGAATTTCTCGGTGCTCGCTTCGGACCAGATCATCAACCACGCCGCGGCGATGCATTATATGTCGGGCGGACAATTTAAGGTGCCGGTCGTGTTTCGCGGGCCAAACGGATCGGCCTATCAGGTCTCCTCGCAGCACTCGCATGCGCTCGAGGCGATGTATGCGAACTTCCCCGGTCTCAGGGTCGTGATGCCCTCGACAGCGGCCGATTCAAAAGGCCTGCTTAAGTCGGCCATCCGCGACGACAATCCTGTTATCTTTATGGAGCAGGAGCGAATGTACGGCCTCAAGGGTGAGGTGCCCGAGGATGAGGATTTTACGATCCCGCTCGGCGTCGCCGACATCAAACGCGAGGGCAAAGACTGCACGATCGTTGCTCGCTCGATGACCGTGCCGCTCGCTTTGCAGGCGGCGGAACAGATCCAGAAGGAATTCGATGTCTCGTGCGAGATCATAGACCCGCGGACCATCAAACCCCTGGACATCGACACTATCGTTGAATCCATAAGGAAGACGAACCGTCTCGTCATCGCGGAGGAATCTCATTCATTTGCGTCTGTGGGAGCGGAGATCAGCTACGAGGTGATGGATCACGCGTTCGACTATCTCGATGCTCCGATAAAACGGATTTCTACGGTCGAGGCACCGATGCCTTACGCGAAGAATCTTGAGGACGCGGCCTTACCAAGTGTAGGTAAGATCGTGGACGCGGTAAAAGAGGTCTGCTATCTCTAGCGAAACGAGCATGGACAAGAAAGCCGCAAAAGCTGCCTACAAGGCTTCTGTAAGCCCGATGGGGATCTTTCAGATCCGCAACCTCGTCAATAACAAAGTTTTTATTGGCTCATCTGTCGATCTTCGCGCGATCTTTAATCGTACGCGGTTCCAACTCTGCGGCGGTGTCCATCCGATCAAAGAGTTTTGCTCCGATTGGAGACGCTTTGGTACGACTAAATTTGAATTCGAAGTCCTGGAAGAGCTGACCCAAGACCTGGCCGATCATGATTACACTGCGGATCTCGAGGCCCTGGAGGATCTCTGGCTGGAGAAACTTCTTCCATACGGAGACCGGGGTTATAACGATCCAAAGAGAACACGTGAGGAGCGACTGCGACTGATCACCGCCAATAAAAACGCTTAGTTATGGCCGAGAAATTCTTAATGCCCAAGCTGTCGCCAACCATGGAGGAAGGCCAGATCGCGCGTTGGACAAAGAACGAGGGAGACTCTTTTGAGGCGGGTGAGACGCTTGCGGAGGTAGACACCGACAAGGCAACCATGGAGATGACCGCGCTCACAGGCGGCACTCTTCTCAAGATCCTCAAAGGTGCTGGCGACACCGCCGCGCTCGGAGAGGCTATCGCGATAACGGGCGAGAAGGGCGAGGACATCTCGGCTCTGTTGAATGACGTCGGAACGTCGGCACCGAGGAAAGAAGAGGGGGCAGTGACTCCGAAGCCATCAACTCCGCAGGCGGAAACACGAGCAGTAGCGAGTGTGCCCCCTCCTGTGCAGCAGACGCCGGTTGCTCAACCCCAGCCCAGCTCCAATGGCGGTGGTCGACTTATTGTCTCACCCATAGCCGCGCGGATGGCGGCAGAGAACGGACTTGATCTCAAGTCACTCACGGGCTCGGGCCCCAACGGCCGCATCATCAAGCGTGATATTGAAACAGCTCTGTCCGGAGGCCCTCAGACGTCAACGGTCGGCACCCAACGCGCGGAATTCACGCCTTCTACGGTCGTGGGAGCGTCGCCTTTCCGTGACGAGCCAACGTCG
>JBJMGO010000060.1:0-6891 GCA_045807825.1 Pyrinomonadaceae bacterium
GGTCAGCGGCAGGCCTACTTTTACGTAGTCTCTAAAGCTGTAACCGCCGGGGCTCATGACCAGGACGTTGACGGCGTGGCCGAGCGGCGTGATGAAAGCCATTGAGGTTGCCATTGCGACGGCCATTATTACGGAGCGGGGATTTAGTCCGGCCTGCTGTGCGATGGAGACGGCGACTGGGCCAACGATGGCGGCGGCGACGGCACCGTTGACCATTTGCGTGAGGAGGATCGTCGCGATAAATATCGCGATCACGAGCGGAAACGCGCCAAAGCGGCCGAAGGCGTGATAGATGCCGTTTGCAGCGAGACCCGCGGCGTTGGTCTTGGTCAAAGCGATTCCCATCGGGAGCATTCCGGCGACGAGAAAGACGCTCTTCCAACCGACGGCGGAGTACGCCTGCTCGGTAGTGATAATTCGCGCGAGAACCATCACAAGAGCACCGCCGAGCATGACCTCGCCGATGATCTCGGGGAACATGATCGCCACCAGCAGCGTCACGAGAAACACGACTAATGCCGCGCGCCCTTTGCCGGGCACGGTGACGTCGCTCTCGTCCTCGTCCATCAGCAGGATGAGGTCGGGGTCGTCGGCGATGACCTTCAATTTCGTACGGGGGCCCTGGAGCAGAAGGGCGTCACCAAAATGCAGCGGCACCTCGGCCAGATCGGTAAAAACCTCTTCGCCGCCGTGCCAGATGGCGAGTGCGCTCATGCCGTATTTTTCGCGAAAGTGTGCGTCCCGCAACGTCTTTCCGATCAGTCGCGAACGGGGCGAGAGCATCGCCTCGACGACATCGATCGACCGGGACTCAAGGTCCTTTTCTTGCCACTCTGCTCCGGGCAAAAACTCCATGAAAGGCTCGACGTCGCGCCTCTTGAACTCAGCCTCGTCGCCCTCGAGTGTGAGCACGTCACCTTTCTTTAGCTCGGTTTGGGGTGCGAGGTCGAGGATCTTCCTGCCCTTGCGTTCTATGGCGACGATCGAGACGTCAAAGTCCTCGCGTAGCGTGCTCTCATCGAGACGTTTGCCGATCAGGAATGACTTTTCCGGTACTTTGGCTTTAAAGAGCTTCTCGCCGAGATGATAGGTGGCGACGAGGTCGGCGGCCGGTGCACGGTCGGGTGCCTGCGTCCTCTCGAGCGGCGAATCGCCGGGTAACAGCAGCCTTCCAAAAAATGCGACGTAGCAGACGCCAGCGATCACGACCGGAATGCCCACAGGTAGGAAGTCTGTCACCGCAAATCCCTCGATCTTGTTGTCGAGGAGGACAGAATTCAGCACGATGTTTGACGTCGTAAAGAGCGTCGCCATTCCGCCGAGGATGGTTGAAAAGGCCAGCGGCATCAGCAGCCGCGAGGTGTTCACGCCGGCGCGCTTTGCGGCACCGGACGCCGCGGGCAGGAGGACCGCGGCGGCGGCGATGTTGTTCATAAAGAGCGAGAGGAACGCTCCCGCGATCATGACCGCCGCGATCAGGTGTAATTCGCTCCGGCCGCCGACGCGCAGCAGGATCTAGCCGACCTGATCGGTGACGCCGGTCTTTTGCAGAGACTCGGTCAACACAAAGATGGCGATGATCGTGATCACCGCCGATCTTGAAAATCCAGAGAACGCCTCCTGCGTCGTCAGCACGCCCGACAACCCCAACGCCACGACCACCAGCAGCGCCACAAGGTCCGCCGGCAGCCGCCCTGTAAAAAAGAGCAGCACCGCCGCAGCCAGGATCACGCATGTGATGATCAGGTTGTTGTCCATACATGGGGCGCCGGCATCCTGCCGGCACACAACGTGATCATCCGCGCCGATAGCCGCCGATGAGCCGTCGCTAATCTATAATCTTACGTTACGGATGTGTTCTGAGCGACAGCAGCCGAGAGGCTGGTATTCTCGCGGCTATCTACCGCATTTTGACGCTGGGTCGTCGAGGACTCAGTTCATTACTTTTCGATTGTTCGACTCGCTGCCGAGACAAGCATTGGAGCGCATCCGCTCAGAACTCGATCTCCGGGATCCACAAAAGGTCTCCCGAGAGACATTTCTGTTGGCAGAGAAGTATCTGGACTCAGGTTACGGATCGTGTTTCCTAAAGCGGCGGGAAATTGCGAAAATGGTTCAAGCGGCTCTTTTGAAATTCCATGATGAACGGTACCGGCTCGATTCATGGGTCATTATGCCGAATCACGTCCACGTCCTCTTGAGAGCCTTGGCGGACCACCCGTTGGATAAGATCCTTCACTCGATCAAATCTTTCACCGCACTGGAGGCAAACAAGATGCTTGGACGTCGAGGCCGCTTTTGGATGCGTGAGGCTTTTGATCGATATATCCGAAGCGAGGCTCATTACGGGCACGTCATTCACTATATAGAGAATAATCCCGTGAAAGCGCGTCTGTGCGGAACTCCCGAGGAATGGGAGTTTTCTAGTGCCGGTTATCGTTGGGACCGGGCGGAGTGAGGATTTAAGGCTGCTGCCGGCAAGATGCCGGCGTTCCATATGAATGAACCAAACAAGATCATCTTTTCGATGGTCAAAGTCTCAAAGTTTTACGACAAAAAGCCTGTACTGAAAGATATTTACCTGTCCTTCTTTTACGGGGCGAAGATCGGCGTGCTCGGTCTCAATGGCGCGGGTAAATCGTCGCTGCTGCGGATCATTGCCGGACAGGACAAGGATTTCAATGGCGAGGTCGTCTTTTCAAAGGGGTATTCGGTCGGGTATCTCGAGCAGGAGCCGCATCTTGACGAGTCAAAGACCGTCCAACAAGTCGTCGAGGAGGCTGCGCAGTCGACGGTCGATCTTCTAAAGGAATTTGAGGAGATCAACGCTAAGTTTGCGGAGCCGATGGATGACGACGAGATGGCAAAGCTCATCGAGCGGCAGGGCGAGGTGCAGGAGAAGCTCGACCATGCGGACGCGTGGGATCTCGATTCGCGGCTGGAGATGGCGATGGACGCGCTTCGCTGCCCGCCGCCGGACACGGTCGTCAAAACCCTCTCGGGCGGTGAAAAGCGTCGCGTCGCGCTTTGTCGCTTGCTGCTGCAAAAGCCCGACATTCTGCTTCTCGATGAGCCGACAAACCACCTCGACGCTGAGTCGGTCCAGTGGCTCGAGCAGCACCTGCAAAAGTACGAGGGTACGATCATCGCGGTAACGCACGATCGGTATTTCCTCGACAATATCGCGGGCTGGATCCTGGAACTCGATCGCGGGCAGGGCATCCCCTATCAGGGAAACTATTCAAGTTGGCTTGAACAAAAGAGCACTCGCCTCGCGCAAGAGCAGCGTAAGGAAGACAAACTTCAAAAGACTCTCGAACGGGAGCTCGAGTGGATCCGGATGTCGCCGAAGGGGCGGCACGCAAAATCGAAGGCCCGCATCAACGACTACGAGGCGATGCTGGCGACGGAGTCGGAGAAGCACGCGGACGACCTTGAGATCTACATTCCGCCCGGCCCGCGACTCGGAGATACCGTTATCGAGGCGCACGGCGTCTCAAAGGCGTACGGCGATACGGTGCTGTTTCAGGACCTCGACTTTTCGCTGCCGAAGGGCGGAATCGTGGGAGTCATCGGGCCGAACGGCGCAGGTAAAACGACGCTTTTCCGCCTCATAACGGGTCAGGACACGCCCGACGCGGGGACATTCAAGGTAGGCGACACGGTAAAGCTCGGATACGTCGATCAGTCACGCGACAGCCTCAACGCGGAGAAAAATGTTTTTGATGAGATCTCGGACGGTCTCGACAACGTAACGTTGGGGACGCGGGTGATGAACGCGAGGACTTACGTTTCGAAATTCAATTTCTCGGGTGCCGATCAGCAAAAGTTCGTCGGGCAGCTCTCGGGCGGCGAACGCAACCGTGTACATCTGGCAAAGATGCTCAAGACGGGCGCGAACGTCCTCCTGCTGGACGAGCCAACCAACGATATCGACGTCAACACAATGCGCGCGCTCGAGGAGGCACTCGAAAACTTTGCCGGCTGCGCGGTCGTAATTAGTCACGACCGGTGGTTCCTCGATCGTATCGCGACGCACATTCTCGCGTTTGAGGGTGACAGCCACGTCGAGTATTTTGACGGTAACTACTCGGAGTACGAGGAGGACCGCAAACGCCGCCTCGGCCATGACGCCGACCAGCCGCACAGGATCAAGTACAGGAGTTTGACCAGGGCGTAGAATTGGCTCTGCCTTTGGGGATTGCCGTTGCCTTTAGGCAACGGTGGGGCTGCCGCTACAAAGTTATTCGGGCTTTAGCCCAAATTCGGCTAAAGCCGTTTTCGTGTTTGGCATCGGTCCGTTCGCTGAAGCGAACGGCAATAGAATTCTTGATGTTTAAGAGATCTATATTAATTTCGGCGGCAGCCTGTGCAGTTTTTCTGATAGGCTGTTCGCGGCCAGATCAAACTGGCAGCGTGCAGACTCCAACGGCTCAGCTTCCACCGGCGCAGACTCCTGCTCCGACCGTTACGGCGACGCCGGCGTTCCCAAACCTACAGGCTGAGCTTCTGGGCAAGCGCGACAGGGAGACGACGTCACCGCTTGGGAAATTCGACTTCAAAAATTACACATACAAGCTTCCCCACGGCTGGCAAAATCCTGACGGTTCGGATGATATTACGCTGGTGAACGGCAAAGTGACGCCGTATGCGGGGACGGTCTCTGAGGACATGTCGGACGAGGGCAAGGCTGCGGCAAAGACGCAGCGGCGGATCGGGATGTCCTATGTGACGGCGAAGTACATGGACCTCACCGGCGACGGCCAGGACGAGGCGGTCGTCATTCTAAAGGTCGAGACCGAGGGCTCCGCAATTCCGCAGATCGGGTACATCTTCTCGTGGAAGAACAACGCTCCCGAGCTGATCTGGACATTCCGCACCGGCGATCGTGCCGACGGCGGACTCAAGGATATTCGCAGCGAAAATGGAATGATGGTCGTCGAGCTTTACGGGCAGGACCGATTCCTGCTCGGCGGCAACGAGACCGGCAAGATCACCGACGACCGCGAGCAGCTTTGCTGCCCGACGTACTTTACGCGCTCGTTTTATAAGTGGAACGGGAGCACCTTCCTGATGCAGGGCAAGCGGCTGACGTACTCGATGGGCGACCCGCACGCAACGCCGCTCGAGAACTACGGCGACATCGTCAACAATCCCCAAAATCAAAAGAGCAGGAAGTGATCCTGCTCTTTTCCTGTCTCTAATTGACCTCTGGATTAGACGTCGAGATTCTTCACATCGAGGGCATTGTCCTCGATGAACTTACGTCGCGGCTCGACGGCGTCGCCCATGAGGACGGTAAACAGGCCGTCGGTCTCGATGGCGTCCTCGATGCGGACCTGTAGCATCGTGCGTTTCTCGGGATCCATTGTGGTCTCCCAGAGCTGCTCGGGATTCATCTCGCCGAGACCTTTGTAACGCTGCATCGTGAGGTCTTTTTTCGCGAGTCCGAGGACCCTCTCGAGCAGCAGCTCACGATCGTCGACGCTCTCGCTCTTGCCATTCTCGCCCAGGACGAATGGTGCGGAGAAATCCTCCTCAAGGTCGCGCTTGAGCTCCATCGCCTTTTGAAACTCGACGTAGCTCGCCATGTCCCAATCGATCTTGATGCTCTGACCGTTGGTAAAGCTGACGATGATCTCGCCAAGTCCGTGCTCCTCATCGCTCGTCAGCTCAGCGTTGTAACCGGCGGCAACCAGCTTGCCCTCGACCTCGGCCATCATTTCGTTATCTGAAAAGATCTTGCGAAGCCGCACGGCACTCTTTGACATCAGCCCGTCCTTGCCGGCAAATGCCTCAAGAACGACACGCACAAGATTCACGTCATTGTGCATGCGACGGGCGATGCGGTTGATGTATTTGCGGAGCTCGTCGGTCTTTTCGAGAGCGGACGTGAGCGATCGCCCTTCCACGAGGTTGCCGCCCGAGGTGACGTGGACGTCGCTCGATGCCTGACGCATGAGGTAGCGAAACATCGCCTTTTCGTCCTTGATGTACTCCTCTTTTTTGCCGCGTTTGACCTTGTAGAGCGGCGGCTGGGCGATGTAAACGTACCCGCCCTCGAGCAGCTCCGGCATCTGGCGATAGAAGAATGTCAGCAGAAGGGTACGGATGTGCGAGCCGTCGACGTCGGCGTCGGTCATCAGGCAGATCTTGTGGTAGCGGAGGCGATTTACGTCAAAGTCGTCCTTGCCGATGCCGGTGCCAAGAGCGGTGATCAGTGCCTTGATCTCGCCGTGGCCGAGCATCTTGTCGAAGCGAGCCTTTTCAACGTTCAGGATCTTGCCCTTAAGCGGGAGCACGGCCTGATTCTTACGGTCGCGGCCCTGCTTTGCGGAGCCGCCGGCGGAGTCGCCCTCGACGATGTAGATCTCAGAGAGTGCCGGATCTTTTTCCTGACAGTCGGCAAGCTTGCCCGGCAGAGTTGAGGATCCGAGAGCGCTCTTGCGAACGATCTCACGAGCCTTTCTCGCGGCCTCTCGGGCACGAGCGGCATCGACGGCCTTGCCGACGATCTTTTTAGCGACCTGCGGGTTTTGCTCAAAAAATTCACCAAGCTTCTCGTTGAGAAAGGACTCAACAGGACCTTTTACCGGCGAATTGAGCTTGCCCTTTGTCTGCCCCTCGAACTGCGGCTGCGGCAGCTTGACCGAGATGACCGCGACAAGACCCTCGCGGACGTCATCGCCCGTGAGCGCGACCTTCGCATTCTTTGTCAGACCTGACGATTCAGCGTAGTTGTTGATGGTGCGCGTGATCGCGCCGCGAAAACCTGACAAATGCGTGCCGCCGTCGACGGTGTTGATGTTGTTGGCGAAGGTGAAGATCTTTTCGTCGTAGCTGTCGTTGTACTGCATCGACACCTCGATCGAGAGGTCGTCGTTGACCACC
>JBJMGO010000061.1:0-12565 GCA_045807825.1 Pyrinomonadaceae bacterium
CACTACCAGACCGAGAAACTCAACGCCGAGGCAGTCGCGGCGTGAAAGAGGCGATCCTGCAAGCGATCGCCGATATCGAGAAACAGGAGGAGGTCAACGTCTTCTACGCCTGCGAATCGGGTAGCCGCGCATGGGGATTCCCGTCCTCCGATAGTGATTATGACGTGCGTTTCCTCTACGTACGGCCGCGCGATTGGTACCTTTCAGTCGATCTTGAGTTCAAGCGTGATGTTATCGAGCGTCCGATCAACGACGCACTCGATGTAAGCGGCTGGGATGTTCGCAAGGCACTACAGCTGCTCCGAAAGTCTAATCCACCACTGCTGGAGTGGCTGACATCGCCTATCGTCTACAAAGACGACGAAGTCTTCACCAGACTGCTCCAGGAGCTCATCCCAAAGTGTTATTCCCGAAGCGCGTGTATGTTTCATTATCTGAACATGGCCCGCGGCAACTTCCGCGAGTACCTTCGCGGAGATATCGTTTGGGTAAAAAAGTATTTTTATGTGCTACGACCGCTCCTCGCGATTCGTTGGTTAGAAGAGCGGCAAACCCCGGCACCGGTCGAGTTTTCCGTTCTAGTACGGGAACTCGTCACGGATGCCGAGCTCAAGAACGAGATAGATTCCCTCGTTGAAAGGAAACGACTTGGCGAAGAACTTCGGCGCGAAGGGAGGATCGAGATCATCAGCCGCTTCATCGAATCCGAGCTTTCTAGGTTAGAATCCTTGAACATTCCCCGTCGAGACGACAAACCGGAAATGGACTCGCTCAATTCAGTCTTTCGCGAGGTCCTCGTACGCGACGAAAGCTAAATGCCGCCGCCGACCAAGCTTTACCTCATCCGACACGGCCAATCCGCGGGTAACGCGGAGGGGCGTTTTGGCGGTCACGGGCCGACGCCGCTGTCGCCGCTTGGCGAGGAGCAGGCCGAGCGGACTGCGAAGCTGCTTGCGTCGGAGAATGTCGATGTCATTTATTCGAGTGACCTTCCGCGAGCGGTGCAGACGGCGCGCTACCTTGCGGATCTGACAAAGCTCGAGCTGCACGCCACGCCGGCCTTTCGCGAGCGTCATGTTGGCGTCCTCGAGGGTCTTACCTTTGACGAGTCTAAAGAGAAGTATCCACGTGATTACTACGCTCTCGTCAATCGCAGCGTACAGCACGTCATCTCTGGCGGCGAGAGCTATCGTCAGCTCCTCAAGCGCGCTGCCGGCACGCTCGACAAGATCCTTCGCGAGCACCGCCACGAGCGGATCGCCATCTACTCGCACACGGGCGTGATCTGCTTTCTGTCGCTGAATCTGATGGGAGCGATCAACCGCTGGACGAAGCAGACGCCGTGGCTAGTCACGTCGAATTGCGGAATAAACCGCTTTGAGGTACGCGGTGCGAACAACATCCGCGTCCTGGCTCTTAATGACACCCGTCACCTCGTAAAGCCGACCGGCAACGACTCCTTTGCCGCACTCTAGAGACTCTCTGCGATACTCTTTGCGGCCACCGAACCTGCCCCGACAGCGTTTGCGACGGTCATTGCCCTGGGCGTGGCGATATCGCCGATAGCCCAAACCGCGTCAACGCTCGTGCGAAGCTCTTTATCCACGACGATGTAGCCGCGCTCGTCTGTTTCAACCTGATCTGCAAAGAGATCTGTGTTTGGATCAACTCCGATCCTGATCAGGACCGCTTCGCAGGCGAGAGTGAACGTCTCGCCATTTCGCGTACGTAGTGTCACACCCCCGACAGAATCTCCGCCTCGGATATCCTCGAGAGTTGAGTCAAGGATAAACTCCACGTTCGATCGAGCGCGTGCGGCCTCAACAAAGACCTCGCGAGCGCTTAGTCGATCTCGCCTATGAACAACAAAAACCTCTCTCGCGACCTCGCTCAGGATCAATGCATTCTCCATCGCCGCATCGCCGCCGCCCACGATCACGACTGTTTTACCCGCGACGGCCGCGCGATCTCTCGCTCCTGACAGCAGAATGCCGAGACCGTAAAGCTCCTCTTCACCCGGTATTCCCAACTTCCGCCGGCGAACTCCGGTCGCGATCACGATCGCCTTCCCCGCAAACGACTCACCACCGACGTCCACCGACTTCGCCGACAGGTCCACCGACCTCACCTCCGCAGCGGTCATCATCTCGATTCCGGAGCGGCGAACGTGCTCGGCAAATTCCAAGGCGAGCTCTGTGCCGTTCGCAGCTTCGGAGCCGAGGTAGTTTGTGATCGGATTGTGTGTCCAAAAAAGCTGACCGCCAAGATCCGTCTCGCGCTCGACCAGCAGTGGCTTTAGCCCAAGGTCCGCACACCAAACCGCAGCCGACATACCTGCCGGACCACCGCCGATTATGACCACATCCCGTTGATTTCTACTCGATCCCAAACCGCTGTCTCGACTATTTTTGTTACCAACCGTATGCCAGTTTTTGTCACTTCGACAAAGGACGCCACCGGAGCTCACGATCTAGATCATTCAACCTGGTCCCGGGCCCTTATTTTATCGGCATCACAGGCCGTTTAGCACGCTAGACCCCCACGGCCTGCATTGGCATTGGTATTGCTTTTGAACAACCAATGTAATTGGGTTCCGGGCGTCCACACCTGCCCGCCCCCTGTCCTTACTTTACCCCTGCTCTCCAAAAAAGCTATGCGACTGGATGTTGAAACGACGCCTACCGCCCCTACGGTACTCGACACTGCCTCCCGAGACGAATTCGACAGTTACCGCGACTCTGCCCGCCTATTGAAGCGCGGCGTCTTTGCCGCGCAGTCCGGAGACCGCGATGCCGCACGAAAGCTCCTGACTCAGGTAGTGGCACATGACCCGGTATGCGAGGACGCATGGATGTGGCTCGCCTCGATCAGTGATTATCCCGAGGAGCTTCTCGCCTTTTTGAATCGCGTTCTGGCGATCAATCCAAAGAATGAGCGAGCAGTCGAGTGGCACACCGCGACGATGTCGCTCATGGCCAAAACCTTTGTCAAGCGGGCCGTCGAGGCTCATCAGGAGGGCGATACCGCATTTGCCGATCAGTGCATCGAGGAGGCCCTGGCTCACGACGTCAACTGCATCGACGCATGGCTCTGGCGTGCATCCATACTCACCGATGAGGGCGAGCAGGTTGAGTGCCTCGATCGTGCACTTGAGATCGATCCCGAGAATGCTCAAGCCACCGATGCCATGCGACAGATAGAAGCGCGACGCGAGCAAGAGCGTCGTCTCGAAGAAGAACGTCGTCTCGAGGAGGAGCGTCTCGCCGCCGAGGCCGCACGCCTTGAGGAGGAACGCCGTCTCGAAGCTGAACGTGCCGCCGCCGAAGCCGCACAGCGTGAGCAAGAACGCCGTGTCGAAGCTGAACGTCTCGCCGCCGAGGCCGCCCGGCTAGAGGAAGATCGCCGCGCTGAGGAAGCCCGCGTCGCCGAGGAAGCTCGTAACGCGGCCCTCTTTGGAGACGCAAAGAAAGCCGCACTCAAAGGCGACAACGCAAAAGCTCTCGTCCTTGTACAGGCATATCTCGAGCACCATTCCGAGGATGCCGATGCTTGGGTCTTTTGCTCTCACCTATCGCAAGGCGTCGATGAAAAGCTCTCATCTCTCCAAAAAGCACTCGGCGCCGATCCCGACAACGCAGCGGCCAAGTCTGCATTCGACTTCCTATCTTCAATGACCACACCAAAGAGTGACGCAAAAGCCGAGGTCGTTGCTGACCATTCAGAGGACGAGATCATCGACGCCGAGGTGATCACCGAGTCACTCGACGAGATCGATCAATTCGTGCCCCGACAGGAGTTCCAGCCATTTGTCGCCGCTGCGCCTGAGCACAATGGCAACGGGAATGGTCACGATCCTTACGACACGATCACCTTTTCAAGCTCTGATTTGATCTCAGGATCTAGTGAAGAAACAGAATTCGAGGCCCCGGCTGCCGAGAATTCACCCTTCGATCAAGTTGTCGACACGTCTCCGCAAATGGCCAGCTGTCCCTTCTGCGGAGAGCAAAACGCCGCCAACGCTTTTGAGTGTGACCACTGTAACACCGTGCTCAGCCTCTCAGACCTTGAGGCGGTGCTCGCAAATTCCGGCGTCGACCGCCATGCGGTCAGCAGTGCCGTTGTCCGGCTCGAGGGCGAGTGGAACCAACGCGAGTTCACTGTCGCCGAGCTCACGACGCTCGCTCTTGGACATCTCAATCTCGGGAGCTTTGATGCTGGTCGCAAATACCTACAGGAGGCCTTGCAGCTCGACCCAAACAATGTTGTCCTTGCCAGTCAGTTGAACGCCCTCGCGATCCGCCTCGATGAGATCAACCGCCAGAGGGAGATCGATGACGCCAGACCTAAAGGCAAGACCATTCTCGTAGTAGACGACAGTGCTACGGTCCGCAAGCTCATTGCGGGCAAGCTTGAGAAAAGCGGGCACAACGTCGTCTGCGCATGTGACGGCGTCGAGGCTCTCGAAAAGATGACTGACGAGCTCCCCGACCTCGTTCTGCTCGACATCACAATGCCCCGCATGGACGGTTACGAGGTCTGCAAGCAGATCCGGGCGAACCCCGCCTCGAGCCATATCCCGGTTGTGATGATCTCCGGCAAGGACGGTTTCTTTGATAAGGTACGCGGGCGAATGGCTGGCACGACCGGCTACGTCACAAAGCCATTCGGACCGGAGACGCTCATGCGAGCTCTGGAGACCTATCTTCTTCCGGAAGGTGCCGCTCCCGCCTTTGAGCCCGAGTACGAGCCAGAGCTGGAAACCGTGGTCTAATGGACCGCGAGGGATTTCGATCATTTATAAGGACTGCCGAGGCCGCCTTGATATCGGTCCGCGGCAGTCTTTTGCTTATCTCGCAAGGCGGCGCAAAGTTTGACCTCGCGCCGCTCGCGGCGCAGCTCGGCAACATCGCAGAGATCGCGGATCCCATCGGATTATCGGCTCTTGTGGCACAGGCGGCGAATTGCAAACGGATCATCTCCGAAGCCGCAAACGCAGATAAAGCCTACCTGGCCTTGGACGCCATCGCCCTTGTCGAGGCCGCGCTGCTCGCGATCGTCTTGCCGGATGAGATCGGAGACGTTGGGGAATTTGTTGACGGCTCCTTTGACGAATTACTCCACAAGAGCAGTACTCCCGACGCCTCGCCGCATTTCACCATCGACGAAGAGACACTCGAGATCTTTAGGGCTGAGGGCGAGGAGCTGCTGGCCAGCATCTCGCTCGGCATCGACATGCTCGCCGCCTCGCCGGGTGATCAAAACGCCCTCTGGGACATTCGCCGCTGCGCTCATACCTTCAAAGGTGCCGCGGGCATCGTCGGTCTCAGCGAAGCATCGTCCCTCGCCCACCGAATGGAGGACCTGCTCGACCGCCTCGTGGAATCGAGCGGCTCCGCGTCTGATCCGGTCATCGATTTCCTTCGTGGCTGCGTCCGCAGCCTTGGTGCCGTTCTGGACGGTCATCCCGCCAACGCCGCAGGCCTCGAGCTCGCCTATTCAACAGCGGTCGAGTCAATAGGCGGCGAAGTCCCAACCTCCGAACCACAAACTCCCACTTCCGATAAAACAAGCGAGAAAGCAGGCGAGCACCGTCCGGTCATGCGGATGTCGCTCGACCGCCTCGCCGAGATCGTCGCCCTTACCGAGGGGCTCCTTTCCGACCAGACGCTCACCCTCGAGACGCGTGCCGTGGCGGCCGAGATCCACGAACGCCTTCTCAAGATCCGCCTCATCAGCTTTGGCACGCTCGAGACGCGACTTGCCCGTGCCGTTAGCGTCACCGCGTCTGAAGAGCGCAAAAAGGCTGTCTTTGAGATCGAGACGCCTGACGTCGAGATCGACACGCTCATTCTCGATGCTCTCGTCGAGCCGCTGCTGCATGTCATCAAGAACGCCGTCGTTCACGGTGTCGAATTTCCCGAAGTTCGCCGGATGCTCGGCAAGCATGAATTTGGACTAGTGAGTATTCGTGTTGAGGCCGATAGCCAAGCTGTCGTCGTCACGGTCTCGGATGACGGTGCCGGGATCGACGTAGACAAGGTCAAGCAAAAGGCCGTTGAACGCCGCGTGATATCCGATCAAGCCGCCGCCGCCATGTCCGAGCGCGAGACCTACAAGCTGCTCTTCGACAAGGGGCTCACCACTGCTGAGAATGTCACTCTCAACGCGGGCCGCGGTGTCGGAATGAGCATCGTCAAGGATGCCATCGAGCTCCGCGGCGGCAGCATACACGTCGCATCACGGCCGCAGCTTGGCACGACCCTGACACTCATGCTCCCGGTCCAGCTCAGTGCCAGCAAACCGCACCTGCCCGTGCCGCCGGCCGCCCACCGCGGGTCCGCAGCTAGCTCCCCTTCTCCTCTTCACACTCAAACACTCTCCCCTTCTCCCTTTACGCCTCTTATCCTGATCGTCGAGGACAGCGCCAGCGTTCGGCGGCATACCCAGATGATCGTCGACGAAGCCGGACTTCGCTCCATCACCGCTCGCGACGGTGCCGAGGCGTTAGAACTCCTTCTCAACGGCACGATCGAGCCCGACCTCATCCTCTCGGACGTCGAGATGCCTCACCTCGACGGCTGGCAGCTTCTTGACTACCTCAAGACCGACCCCAACCTCGGCAGCATTCCCGTCGTCATGGTGACATCCCTCGACGGCGACGACCACCGCGCCCTCGCCGCCAAACTCGGCGCCGCCGACTACATCGTCAAGCCCTTCTCCGCGAATGACATCGAACGCGTCCTCACCCTCGCCGGCGAAGGTGTCCCGTGTCGTTAACGAGTACTCCAACTACCCAAGCCTGCATAGCAGCCGGCTGAACCGGAGAACGCAGCCAGTGGTTCGTGTCCGTTCGTGTGCTTTCGTGGTTAAATCTTCGGTATGAAACCCCGCGACGATAAGTACAACATCACTAAACCCGGCAAGCCCGCCAACCGCCAAGAGGAGCTCGACGCCGAGATCCGCGCCCTCGTCGCACGCCGTGACGCTTCAAACAACGCCGCCGAAAAACAAAAGCTCAACGCCGAGATCACGAAGCTCTTCGCAGAGTACCAAAGGCTAAAGATCTGAGTTCACCGGTCGGGCCATTACCTCTACTGGTCTGCGACCATGTTCAACTCACTCAGCGTATCGGTCACTGTGATCAGCCGCGCTCTAAAGGTGTACCGCCTTGCAGAAGCGCCGAGGATGTATGAACGGCCAGAATCAACCCTGTCAAACGCATAGTAGCCAAAGGCGTTCGTCGAGGTACTTCTGACAGCGCCCGAGTCATCCGTGAGAGTGACAAACACCCCCCTGAGCCCCGATCCGCCCGCTGTTGCGACCCTGCCGGAGATGGTAACCTGCGCGGCGCTCGTCGCGAGCGGCACGGCGTTCACCGTCATTGCCCGGTAAACGGTAGCCCCGTTCCCGACCGTTCCCAAGAGTGTTACCGCACCCGTGGTCAGGTTGACCGAATACAGCCTGTCTACGCCACCTGCGAGAATGGTGGCGTAGGCGGTTCCCGTTGCGGCGGAGATGTCGAGGCCGATCCTCGGGTCCATACCGGTACCGAGTCCCAAAGAGCCTATCGCCGGCCCCACCACACCGCCATTCGGGCTGTTGGGAGAACCGTTTATGCTGCCGACAGTGGTAAGTACGCCATTCGTAACATCAATCCCGTAAAGCGTGGTGCCGGTTGCAGGATTGAGATCGTTCCGATCGTACGCGATGGCTGTTATCGTCACCCCGGGTGGACTGATCGGGGCGTCCGTCGCCGCGAGAGTGGCATCATTCGGATTGAGACGAATGTTCTGTCCCAGATTGGAGATCACTCGGACACGGTCGGCGACGGGGTTGAAATCCATCCCAAAAGCTGTCCCACTCGGCGTAAAAGGAGAGGCTAATGCGATCTGGCTAGCGCTGCCGCCGTTTGGGTCGATGATATAAAGCTGGCCGGTGGTGCCGACACCGTAGATCTGTCCAGTTGACGGGCGAAGGTCAAACCCGATCAGGGTTTCGCCGCCCTGCATACCCGTCACGGGTACCGAACTGAGGATCCCCGGAGCTCCTGATGTGAATTGTGCAATGTTCGAGCCGCTCGTCGCATAAATGAGCTCACCGGCAGAAGCCGGAACAGAGGCGATCGTCATCCCCGAGTAGACGGTCGTGCCGGTGCCGATCGTTCCGACCAGCGTGACCGCTCCTGTGGCGAGATTCACAGAGTAGAGCTTGTCGGTACCGCCGGTAAGTATGGTGGCGTAGGCCGCTCCTCCTGCCGCCGATATGTCAAAGCCGATCCGCGGGTCCATACCCGTTCCCAGCCCCAGGGAACCGACCGCCGGTCCTACGACACCGCCATTCGCACTGTTTGGAGAGCCGTTTATACTACCCACGGTGGTAAGGACGCCATTCGTCGCGTCGATCGCGTAGAGCGTCGTACCCGAGACAGGGTTGCGGTCATTGCGATCGTACGCGCCGCCGGTTATGGTCACTCCGGCAGGAGTTATCGTGGTGTCCGCCGCAGCCAGAGATCCGTCATTAGGATTGATGCGGAGGTTTTGGCCGGTATTCGAGATAACGCGCAGGCGGTCGGCGACCGGATTAAAGTCGGTCGCGAACGACGTTCCGCTAAGGGTGAACGCACCCGCCGCGCCAACCTGTGTGGCCACTCCGGTGGAGGTGTCTATGATATATAGGCGGCTCGAGTTGCCGACGCCGTAGAGCTGTCCCGTAGAGGGCCGTAGATCTATCCCAACGAGAGCCTCGCCCGGCTGCATTCCGCTGACCGGGATCGATGAAAGGACGCCGGTTGCATCCGTCGCAAACTTAGTAACTTCCGTCCCGCTCGTCGCATAAATGATCTCAGCCGCAGCCGGGCTGGCTATACCCGAATGCCGGCTCACTCGAGGCGGACGGTTCTGGGCCGACACCTGCGACACCTGAATGATCGAGACCGCCATAACGACGCCAACCAGCGCCATTGCGGTGCGTTTCACCGAAACGTTGAAATTTGTAAACATTTTTCCTCCGCGCAGCCCGAGCAGGTCAGGTATCGCAAGAACGAGAGATGGATCTTGGGATGGCGGACTGATTCTATATCAGAAACGGAATTTGGGTACTAATGATTTAACCTCGGACATTGCTGTTGGCGTCAGCCAACGGATCCGATCACAAAAAGAACATCCGCTTTAGCGGGCTGCTGTGCGCGGGAGGTGTCAGGCTTTCAGCCGGCCGCGGCAGTTCGAAGCGCCGCAGCGGCACTCGGCGTCGTAGTCGCCCTGGATGTTGTAGTCGTACGAAAGCTCTTCGCCGGCCTCGATACGTCGGTTACTGGAGATATAAATGTGACCGCCGTACACGTATGAATCAAGGTTCCCGTCGCAACTGTGATTAATGAACTCCGCACCGCTGCCGCCGACACTCGGGTCAATGACCCTGTTCTTGCTCAACGTAAAGAAGTAGAGTAACGAAGCACCGTCACTACGCCGCTCGTGCTCCTCCTGATCGATCTTCTCACCCGTGTACTCAATGACCCGCCGCAGTGCCGGGATCGGCTCGAGCGCAAACACGCCCCACCGGTGGATCTTCGACCGACGAACCTCCAATCTAAACCATGCCTTACTCCCATCGATCCGCGGCACCGCACGCCGAATGGAGCCCTGCCGAACCCACGCCGACTCACCCTCCCGATATACCAAACGCTCATGATCCATGCCGACAAACATGGCAGAACACATCACCCCTCGCTGTCCGCTCGAATACGTCCCGGCATTGTGCATTGAACATGTTCATTTCGAATATTGCCGTTGGCTTCAGCCAACGATATGGGCCTCTTAAACTTTGTCTTCATCCACACAGCCCCATCGGGGCAAAGGAATTTAGCCCGGGGTACCACCCCGGGTTAGCGTCCCCCAAAAAAACCAAAGCTCCCGTCGCCTCACGGCTACGGGAGCGTACAGTCCCAAATCGTTGGACAATCGCCCGCGCGTTTTGGGAAAATATAAAGCTATGAACTTACACCTTCCACGCAACCATTTTAATTTCCGTGATCCGAAATGGGTCGCCGGGCTCTCGCTGCTCGTGATCGCGAACGTCGTTCACTACCTCGTCCCGCGCCTCGGCATCCGCCCGACCGACTCACTCGACTTTGTCCAAGGCACCCTAACAGGCGCCGCCATCGGCCTCCTCCTCTGGTCCCTCATCACCACCTCTCGCCCACGAACGCAGGCCTAATTCTGCTCGGCCTCTAGAATTGCCGTTGGCTTCAGCCAACGGATCGTGGCCCCAAAAAACCCAAAGCTCCCGTCGCCTCACGGCTACGGGAGCGTCGGCAAGAGAATTTTGTGCATTATGTCGGCCTATCTACCACCCCGTACGCCGAAGCGCCGTCCCGTCCAACTTCTTCTCTCAATTGATGCGCGGGTTCGCCTTTGACACGAGTAAAGAGGATGCTATCATTCCGCGACAAAATCTAAACTAGATGGAGAACTCCGCATGAAAGTTTTATCGGGTCTGATCGCCGTCGGCATGCTTGTATGCGTTGTCGTCGGCTGCAGCAAATTTGGCGGGTCGACGAGTAACACGGCCAACATAGCGCCGACGCCTGAGGGGCCTATGCCAAAGGTGGTCGACATCCTGTCGCTCGCCGGCAAGGACGTCGATGAGGTCAAGGCTGCACTTGGCCCAGCCACGCGGGAGAGCAGTACGGATTTCACTTGGGAATATCCCCAGGGCGACCTCTATGTGTCGGTGACGTCGCTCGGAAAGACTCCCAAGGAAAAGAAACGGGTAATGTTCATGACGTTCACCGCAAAGGTCATTTTCTTCAACGGCCAGATGTCACAGGGGTACAGGACTTACGACAAGCTGGGCGATCTCGTCGGCTTCGACACACGCGGCAAAACTCCGACGACCTCAGATGTCGATAAGCCGACCGGCACCGTTGATTTTAGCAACGTGGATTACAACGGAAGGAAGATTTACCGGGTAAGTTTCTCTAAAGTGTCCGGAACCTTTATCTCTGTGACGATGCAGCCGGATGAGAAGATGTAACCCGGCCTAGAGTTCGGATGAAGTTCGGATGAATGAAAAAGCCTCGCCGATTGATCGACGAGGCTTTTGAATTAAGGGCCGCACGTGCTTACGCGGTGGCCTAATGACAATGGCTATTCCGCGATCGCCATTTCTTTCTCTTCTTTCTTACGACCACCAATTTGAATTAGCGGCTCGGCTTTGATCTGCGCCTTCTCCAAAACCATCTGGTTGTAGAGTTTGCGCATCATCTGCATTTCTTCTGCGGCGGTCTTGGGACCCTCCATGTGGGGCTTGTTCGGACGCTCGAGGTCGACCGGGTTTAGGTTGAGGTTGTGCGTCGGATCGCTCAATTCAACTTCCTTGCCGCGGGCAAAGACCTCGTGGCGGCCGTGATCCTTGTACCACTGCGCGACGGTCGCGTTTTGGTGCATGTGCTCGATGATATTTCTCCAGCCGATGCCGGTGTTGTATGCACAGAACGAGATCTCGCCCTCCTGGGTGCCGTAGGGGATGATGCACATCTCCGTCCGGCGAAAGTCGTAGTTAAAGAGATCCTGGAACCACATTCCCGCGATAAACAAGAAGTTCCAAGGGTCGTCGCGACGCTTTGCGATGTCCTCCATCGTGCGGTCGGGACCGACCTTACCGTAGTCCTTGCCCGACAGGCCAAACGACTTGTCAAACTTTTGGAAGATACCAAACAGCGTCAACGACCGCGGTGCGCCGTACGGGTTGTAGTTTTTGAGAAGGGCGAGGCCCATCATCAGATTAGAGAACCACTTACCGCGTGCAGTGTCCGTGATGTGCTGCATGTCCGTGACCAGTCCCTGAATGTTGAGGAACTGCGGCACAGGAGCCATCTCCTTTGTATCCTTGTGAACCATCACCGCCGTGCCGACGCCGCAGTTCGGGTGGCAGCCGCAGCTAACCTGTCCCCACTCAGCCTCTGGCCCGTGAACGACGTCAGCAAAATCCGCAAACGCTCCCATCAACGAGAGCGGGAACCAATCCCTCGTCGGCTCCGTGATTCCAACCTGGCCCTTCACATCATGTGCGAGGTGAGCCAGCGTGTAACGCTGCTGCAGGCGACGCTCCGGCGTGATGTGCTCATCACGGCCCGTGAACGACACCGGCTGAAATGCGATGAACGAGATCTTCTTCGGATTCTCCAACGCAAAACGAATGATCGTGCCGACCTGATCGTTGTTGATACCGTTGACCAGCGTGGTCACGAGAATGATGTCGACGCCCGCCTCGTGCAGGTTGTTGATCGCACGCAGCTTAACGTCAAACAGGTTGCCGATCTGGCGGTGCGAGTTGGCGTCGTTGCCGATACCGTCAAACTGCAGATAAACGAACCTTAGTCCCGCCTCAGCGGCCTCGCGGCAAAATTCTTTAGACTTGGCAAACTCAATTCCGTTCGTCGCGGCCTGCACCGAGTTGTAACCAACTTTACGTGCATAGCGGACAGCGTCAAGGAAGTGAGGGCTGAGCGTCGGCTCGCCGCCCGAGTACTGCACCGACATCTGGCGACGCGGCTTGATCTGGATGG
>JBJMGO010000062.1:0-28995 GCA_045807825.1 Pyrinomonadaceae bacterium
CGATTGCAGAATCGCCAGGCCGATGTCGCGGCTTCGATCGCGGCAAGAATGACCGCGAATTGTCCGCCGTAGAACAGGAGTGTAAGAAAGATGAAAGTATCGGAAACCGAGATGTGTGACTTAAAACGCGGAATTCGAATGACCGCCCTCGGACCGATAACGACAGTGAAAATACTCAGCAGGACCAGGTAGACATCTGCACGCGAGTAGTCGGCGGTGACCAGGGCCGATAAGACGCACCCTGCACCGACAACTATCACAGCTGCCATGTATCGATCTGAGGTCCTTTCGCTAGCCATTAATACCCCTGCGCCCGATAGCTGGTGATCATCAACCGACTGGAGATAGGTGGGATTTCCTGTCTGTGTTGTGAGGAGAGGCTTGTGGGACCTCAAAGAAGAAAAGAGAAGGCTGGGTCACAGCCTTCTCAATTATCTATCAGTTTAAACACCTTTGTCCAGTAAATTCTGGTTAAACAAATAGTGTCGTGCACTGATCCGTCTGACGGTAGCCCGCCTTAACGAAGCTCTTGTGTGCAGACGTGAATTCCACGTTGCTGAGCATCGAAATGTGGTCTACGCGATCCAGCAGGTCGAGTGTTAGCGATGCGAGGCATTCGGAACCGATGCCCTTACCGCGACGTTCGGGTGCGACGTAGACGCCCTCCAGGTAGATCACATCAGCCGTTTCGGCGATGATGTCTGCCTTAAAGACGAGCTTGTCGCCATCGGTCACAATAAAGACCCGACCCTGCTCGATACGTCGTGCGACCCGCTTGAGGAAGCCTTCACGGTCCCTCTCCATCGGATCGACGCCGCTCTCGAGCAATGCCACCTCGGCCTGTGCCTCGGCAACCGGCAGGAGCCATTCGGCCGTAGCCGTCTGGAGCTCGTTACTGTGCGTCGGTACCGCGTAAGGGAAGCTGACCTCGAACAGGTTCTCGATGCATGTCAGTCGCGGAGCACGGTTCATTCCCATGTAGCTCCAGAACATATCTGCGTCGTCGCCGCTCGACATGATCAGGTGAATGGGTGTTTCCGATGTCCGTGCACATATAGCCAGAGCGTGAAGCGCCTGGTCACTGTGTGCCTCAACAAGCGTAGTGTGTCCGATGAGTGCGACACCCTCAAGCTTGCCGGCCGTCGAGCGATATCCGTAGAAGACTCCACGATTAAGTTCGCTCACGATACCGTTGTCATTGATAAAGCTCGTCATCACGACTGTGTGAACGGGCCTGATCTTAAGGAATGCCAGCACCTCGGCGGTGTCTCCCTGGGCTAGCCGTACCGTTTGTCCGGCAGCGGGTGCCAGTCTGATGGGCATGGGCTGCGACGGTGTGTGGTGGTCGTTGCGTAATTGAAGACTCAGCATAGTTTTATCCTGTGATCTTTATTTACAAAAGATCTACTGGGCCTCCTCTGTTTGAGTTTCCATGTCGAGTGTGGGGTCGCCATCGCCAACCGCATCACCGACAAGCACGCCGTCACCGACGAGTACCCCGTCGCCGACAAGCACTCCGTCACCGACGAGCACGCCGTCGCCGACAAGCACTCCGTCGCCGACAAGCACTCCGTCGCCAACCAATACGCCATCACCAACAAGTACACCCGAGGCGAATAGGACCGTTCCCGTTCCCGGTGCGCCGCCCGTGTACTTAATGATCGAGGTATTGAGCGTTAGTCCTAACGAATAATTGAGGTTCGTCGAGAAGACGCTGCCGACACGTGTTATCCCCGAGCTGAAGTCATTGCTCGGTAGGTAAACCGCCTGGAACTTGGTCATCAGATTCGAACCGGTAAGAAACGTATGATCGGCGACGATCATCTGCGACCAAGGAAAGCTGCTCGTTCCGATCGTCGTATTCGCGGTCGGAAGCGAACCTCCGAGCGGAAGCGTCGACGTACCTGTCAAGAGCGTCTGAAAGTTGACGTCGTGGCGCATGGACTTTGCTATCTTGACCGCTCCGTCAACATTGAGTTGACCGGCGCCTTGTGAAAGCATGTCGACTCCGATCATCGGCTGCGACGAGTACTCGAGGATCGCTTTTACCATTCCTGGCGTAAGGTTCGGATTCTCCTGCAGCAGCAGTGCGGCCGAGCCGCTTACGATCGGTGCGGACATGGACGTGCCGCTGTCTTTTGCGAGCGCATTCGGGGATGCTGTGCCGTAGGACAAAAGTTTGTTGCCCGGTGCCACGAGATCCGGCTTTATCAGGTTGTCATAGACCTTGGTGCCGTTTGCATCCGTGTAATAGCTCCGTGTCGGGCCTCTTGAGCTGTAGGTCGTTATGACATCGTCGTCACGTCGGAGCGTGCCAAACGTGTTGGTCGCGCCAACCGTAACAACGTAGGGGCTGTTACCCGGCGAATGGATACGGCCATAGGCCGACGTTCCCTCTCCGGTTTTGCCGAGGTTACCGGCGGCTGCCACAACAACGATCCCGGCGTTCACCAGTTCTTTGGCCTTGAGGCAGATCGGATCGTTTGTATACGAATCGATCGCCAGCTCGCCGAGACTCAGGTTAACGACGCGAATGTTGTAGGTAGCCTTGTTCTGAAGGACCCAGTTCATACCGGCGAGAAGCCAGGATGCCTGACCTTGGCCGCTATCATCGAGAACCTTAACGCTTACGATATTCGCATTAGGAGCAATGCCCTCAAAATTGCGATCAAGGCTGCCAGCGGCCAGTCCTGCGACGTGTGTGCCGTGCCCGTAAACGTCGGTAGTGGCGCCCGCGCTGCTGGTCGTAAAGTTTACGTTTGCAACGATGCGAGATGCTCCCGAGGCATTTTTAAAGCCGACATGGTCTGCGTAGATTCCTGAATCGAGGATCGCGACGCCCACACCGGTACCGTTAAGGGTATAGGCGGCCTTGCCGAGCGTTGCCGCCTGGTCTCGGACAGTTGTCGTACCCGTCGTATTGATGACGTGGCCCATGCTCACCGTCTTGCGATTGGGCGAAACATAGTTGATCAGCCCGCTCGTTGACAATGCGCTAATGGTCTTGAGCGGGAGGTTAACGACTATTGTGTCGTCATGCCCGATCCTATCCCCAATGCGAGCCTGGCCGCTCGCCATCAGCGAGCGAAGGGCTGCATTATCAGCATCCTTGGCCTGCAGAATGACGTCAACCCGCTTTTTACCCGACGGGTCTTTGGCCATCATCTCCCGGAGGTCGGGTGAGACGTTGTCGCCGCGATAGCCGCTGTCGCTCGTCTGCGCCGTTCCCTTGTTCGGATCGGCAACGGTGCCAGCTTTCGGCTCGATCTGGATCGCGGTAAAGAAATCCGCGACGCCGGCCTGACCGTCGATCTTCGAAGCGTATTCGTCAGTGTTCGTCCCGCCGATAACGGCGAGCTTACCTGTCGAGACCGCATTCAGAAGGCTCGGCGTTACAGCCTTAGCTCCTACGAGGTCCGCAAGCGAGTCGACATAAAGAATGACGCGGCCGTTTGAATTAACGGCGTCCGAGACGATCGAATCGATCATCTTCGCGGCATCCTCGCGGCTGTTTGCGTTAGAGAACAGGTTGGCCGACTCGACACGAATTATCATGTGGCCTAAAAGTGATGTAGGAACGCGGCCCTGCGAGATGCGAATGGCGAGTTGCTCGACGATGCTGTTCTGCACCGCCTTGTCGTCATTAACAACCACAGGCTGGCGAATACCACCCTCCGCAAGCACCTTCACGAGATGGGTAGTCTCGCTCGAGATGCTGAGGTTCTCTTGCAGTCTTCCGTCCCGGCCAAGCTGCGTGAGATCAGTGGTGAATTTCGCCGTCGTTGCCGACGCGTTCCAGTGCGTGCTGCTGTCCGCCGTCACGACGATAGCAAGCGCATTGGAAAATGCGAAGGACGCGATGATACCCACGGCTACCATGCGCCGCGTCATCGCTGTCCAATTAAGTGAATACTTCATAGCTGCTCCTCTTCGGGGCTGAGAATTGGTCTCCCGCGCACCATAGCGCGTCGGCCTCCTATAACCAATCCCTGTGCCATAAGCTAAGTTCTTGACAGTATTGGAGTTAGGCCCTGCAGTTGAGCCCATCAGCATGCTGGATGCGGTCATCTTGACCGTTCACGCGGTCAGCTTGGAAGAATCTTTTGAGGGATTTCCCTGATCAGAGGCTCTAAACCCTTGTTCTCAAACACGACCTGTGTTAGATTGCTCGGAATAGTTTTACAGCAGTTTCCCCTCCCGCCGGTTTGCAGCAGTAAGGCCCCCGATAATGTCGTACAGATCTCTTGGTCCGATCGCCGCCGTAGGCGGGCTTGTCCTATGTATAGGCATGGGATCGATCGCCGTCGGCGCAACCACGGGCATTCAGAATGCACATGATCGGCACGGATGCCGGCATGGCAGTCGGTACATTCACGGCAAATGCCGCCAGGTGAAGATGAAGCGAAGTTCACAAACAACCGGACACAGAACGGAAAACGATGGAATGACAAAGGCGGGTGAGTTCAAAGGGGATCTGCGGAAACTCCCAACAACGCCGCAGCCCACCGTCGATATGCCGCCGGTTAGAGAACCGGGCGGTGAGCCAAAGGTGCTACCAACACCCAAGAAAACCCCCTAATAATGGTCGAACTAGAAAGCAGACACGCGGTGGCGCGAAAGAACAATATGAAGAAGTTATTTATTTTGGCAGCGACGTTCATCCTCATCTCCGGTGTGATCGGGTACGGACAAATAGGGCAGAAACGGCGGCACGCCGCCCAGCGCGGGTCTGCCGTTGTGAGGGAAGAACTTTCATCCGACGCAGATACTGAGATCAAGTCTGCCGGGCGCAGGTCGGGTAAGACCTCGTCTGCGATGGCCGTCGGACGCAGGTCTGCCGTGACCCAGGTGCCGACATTCAGTAAGCCGCAGGGGGACCAGCTCGAGCGTTCGAGAAAAAGCTTTGACGGGGACCTGCGCGAGTTGCCCTCGACGCCGCAGGAATTCGTCGATCGGCCCGAGCATGAAGATGTTAATGTCAAGCCGCTTGTCCTGCCGGATGTTAAGGGCCTTTCGAAGGCTACAAGCGGTCCGACCACTCTTATTGGTCCTAATGCCCCCGCTCCCTCGCCAATCTTCCAGTTCGACGGACTCGGTCGCGCAAATGTCGGAAACGGCTATCCTCCTGATACCAACGGTGATGTGGGCCCGACGTATTACATACAGACGATAAATACAGGTATAGGTATCTATGACAAGTCCACGGGAGCGGCTGTCGTGGGTCCGATATCCTTTAATACGTTCATGTCACAAGGTTCCTTCGGGAATATTTGCGACACCAACAACTTCGGCGATCCGGTTGTACTTTATGACTCGTTCGACGATCGCTGGGTTATAACGGATTTCGCTTTCACCGTGAACGGCTCTGGCGACATCACCTCGAACTCATTGCAGTGTTTTGCAGTCTCCAAGAACGGCAACCCCGTTACGGGCGGCTGGTACTATTACTCTGTCCAGAGTAACGACGCGCTCGCGGATTATCCGAAACTAGGCGTCTGGCCTGACGGCATTTACATGACCGCCAACCTGTTTGGCAAGGGCGGCACGAGCGGCGGCTATTTGTTTAGTCGCGAGTGGGCGTTCAATAAAGCTCAAATGTACGCCGGCGCTGCAAACCCGCAGGTGGTAACGGTCGACGCTCCTAAGACAGACCTTGCGGCGGGAGGTTTCGGCGGCCAGTTGTTCACGATGATGCCGAGCAACGCCAGGCTGCAGGTCGGAACGCCGCCAGCGGGTACCCCGAACTATTTTGTAAGCACAGGCTCCTACACCAACGCCCTAATGGTTTGGAAGTTCCACGTGGACTGGACGAATGTTTTTAATTCGACCTTCACTCTTGGAAACATATCAGGTACCGGTACCAGCTGGGCAGGCCCAGCCGCGACGGTGGCCTCACAGGCCGGCAACAACCTCGACACCCTCGCAACGCGTGCGATGATGCAGAACCAGTACACAAATCTTGGCGGCGTTGAATCACTTTGGCTAACGCACACGGTCAGTAATACGAACACCTCGGGCGTAGGAGCGGCACCGAAATGGTACCAGCTCCCGGTGACAGGCGGAACCGTCGCGGCCTCTGCGACACAGTCAGCATTGCACGCCCCCGACACGACCGTTTTTCGGTGGATGCCCAGTCTGGCAATCGATCGCCAGGGGAATATGCTGCTGGGATATACCGCCTCCAACAGCACGATGAAACCGGCCATTCGATGGGCGGGTAGGTTGGCCGCTGATCCTGCGAATACATTGCCCCAGACGGAGACGGACCTCATCCAGGGCGGGGGAACGCAGACGAACACCTGTGGCGGTACGTGTACGCGGTGGGGTGATTACAGTGCGATGTCGTTGGATCCGACCGACGGCTGTACGTTCTGGTTTACCAGCGAATACTACTCTGCCGATGGGGCCCTGTTTCAGACGCGCATTGGATCAACCAAGTTCGGGGCTTGCTCGGCAGTCGCTAATGGATCTGTCAGCGGTACTGTGACGGATGGAACGAACCCGATCAGCGGTGCGAGCGTCACTCTCGGCGGTCGGAGTACTACAACGGCAGCAGACGGGACCTACAGCTTCTCAAACCTCCCTGCGGGAACATATCCCGTGATCGCCGCAAGCTCATCAGGAAAGAATTCGTCGACGAGTGCCGGAGTAGTTGTGCCAAGCGGAGGCTCGGCAACGCAGAATTTTGCTCTCTCGGCGGCAGCGACGACTTCCTGTCCGCAAGACACCTCGCAGGCCGACTTCGCAGCGGGCACGCCGGCGGCTCTCGACCTGACCACGAGCGCAGGCAACGTGACGTTGTCACGGCAGAACGTTGACCAGTTCAACACGACCATCGGCAACACCGGCGTGGCTGATACCACGACCACGTGGAACGGTCAGGCATTTACTCCGTCCGTTACTGGGCAACTGACAAAGGTTGACTTTGGAATGTTTTGCAGCGGCTGTACGGGCACTATTCCGAACCTGACTGTCTCGGTCCGAGCGACCGCAGCCGGGTTGCCGACGGGGGCTGATCTTGCGACGGCGACGATCACGGGCTTCTCAACATCATCGACTGCCTTCGTGAGCGCAATCTTCGCGAGCCCAATAACTCTGACAGCGGGTACGCGGTACGCAATCATCGTTCGCCCGACAGCCAATCCCTCAGTGGGAACCGGTTATTTCAACGTCCGATCCGGTGGTACAACCGGGGCTGACGTTTATGGGGGTGGGGATGCGATACAGAGTACCGACTCCGGCACGACCTGGGCGACTGTTGTAAGGACCGCTGTGGTTGTCGACTATGGCTTCCATGTCTTCATGACCGCTCCCTCAGGCACGCTGATCTCCGGCACCAAGGATGCGAATCCCGCCGCGAACTTCACCGTGACGTGGAATAGCTTCAATTGGACGGCTACCACGCCGGGCAGCACGAACCTGCAGTTCCAGGTTGCGGCGAGCAACAGTCCAAACGGTCCGTTCAATTTCGTTGGGACAGATGGAACTGCCGCGACAGTCTACACGACGAGCGGCGGGTCTCTGGCTCAATTTAATGGAAAACGGTACCTGAAATACAAGGCGTTTTTGGCTTCGACAGATCCTACGACCTCACCGACCATTGCTGACGTGACTACCTGTTTCCAAAACAATATCACCACCGCGGCCGGTGTGAGTATCTCCGGTCGTGTCCTCTCATCGAGCGGCGGTGGTGTCCGCGGTGCTGTGGTATCGATCATAGACACGCGCGGCATACAGCGTACGACGATCACGAATGCTTTTGGGTACTACATGTTTGACAATGTGCAGTCCGGACAGAATTTCGTGATGCGGGCGACGGCTAGGGGCTTTAGCTTCAATCCGAAGACGCTGAATGTTACGGATGCAATCGCAGATGTTGATTTTGTGAGCGGGCAGTAGCTCGGATCACATCTCACTTACCAGCACGCTTCTCGAGAGGGAAGCGTGCTTCTTTGCGCGTAAAAAAGCCCCGCGGACTGCGAGGCTTTTTGAATCGGATCATTGGAATTAGATCAGATGTTTAGGACGTCGATGAGTTCCTGCACGGCGGCGGCGGACTTTTGGAGAGCGGCACGCTCATCTCCGGTGAGGCTGATCTCGATGATCTGCTCAACACCGTTTTTGCCGAGCTTCACAGGCACGCCGACGAAAAGATTCGAGACGCCGTATTCGCCCTCGAGAAAGACCGCACAAGGCAGGATCTTTTTCTTGTCTTTAAGTATCGCCTCGCACATCTCGACCGCGCCGAGCGAAGGGGCGTAGTACGCTGAGCCTGTTTTCAGAAGTCCTACGATCTCGGCACCGCCATTGGCCGTGCGCTTGATGATGGCATCGATAGTTTCCTTCGGCAGGAGCTCCGTGATCGGAATGCCGGCACAGGTGGAATAACGCGGCAGCGGCACCATCGTGTCGCCATGACCGCCTAGGACGAATGCAGTGACATTCTCGACCGAGACATCCAGAGCCTCAGCAAGGAAGCAGCGCATGCGGGCCGAGTCGAGCACGCCGGCCATTCCCATGACGCGGTTCTTGGGGAATCCCGACCGGCGAAATGCGACCTGCGTCATCGCGTCTAATGGATTGGAGACGACGATAATAAACGCGTTCGGTGAGTATTTGGCGACCTCGTCGGTGACAGCTCCGACAATGTCGGAGTTCGTCTTCAGAAGATCGTCGCGGCTCATGCCAGGCTTTCGCGGCAGACCGGCCGTGATGATCACGACATCGGAATTTGCCGTTTCCTCGTACGAATTGGCTCCGACGAGCTTTACATCAAAGCCATCGATTGGAGCAGCCTGAGCGAGATCGAGCGACTTACCTTGCGGCGTGCCCTCGACGATGTCGACCAAGACCACATCCGCGAGCTCTTTGCTGGCGATCCAATGAGCGGCCGTCGCACCGACATTTCCGGCACCGACAACGGTAACTTTATTTCTTCCTGCGGGCATCCTTATACCTTCCTCTTGAAAATAGTGTTGTGCAATAAAACAGCTATTTTGTCATACGAAGCCCACAAACGGAAAAACCCGGCGTGCTCTCCCCTTCACGCCGGGTTTTCGTAATGGCCGAAAGTTTCTCGCCAACGGCCAAACTTAATAATTTTTCAATATGCGGTGACTGGCAGCGTCACGTCGCGTTTTAGCTCGATCTCAAATTCCTCGTTCTTCTTCAGCCTCGCCTCACGTCCTTTAATAAAACATCCAACGAGGAAGAATGGTCTCGACGGGACCAGGTCGTTAGCCAAAGTGCCGTCGATCTGCCGTGTGCCGCCAAAGGCTTTGAGATTTTCAAATACGACACCGAGCGAACCACTCCGTCCAAAGCCTCCCGCCGGCGAGACGCGTATCACGCGTCCCTCAACCAGAGATCCCTCGGGAAGGATAACGGTGTCATTCACCTTTACCGCTTCCGCCACAGTCGCGAGGAACGTGTCATTCACGCTCGCTACCTTCGAGCTCAACTCGGCATCTACCTTTAACCTCAGGTGCGTACCCGCTGGCAGCCTAAAATCGTTTTGAGCCGCAGCCGGCAGAGAAATTCCAAATATCAACAGCGTGACTAGCTTCACGCCTCGCAGTGCCGTTTCGCGATACATCGATACCCTCCGGCCTTGCGCCCCGCTCCCAGCGGGTCGTTAGGCTTAAAAGCAATGGACGTGCCATTGCGACAGAACAATGTAAAAAATAACGAAATGCACTCGTTTGAGGTGACAGCACCCAGTTTAGGTTGCACCGCCACGGGCACTTTTTGACTGAATGGTGAGGCGGGCGCACGAAATGGTCAGGGCTACTGCAAGATCGGGTGTCCGCCGCCCTTGCTGTGATCGAGGGTCGCAAAGTAGCGCTGACGGTCGTTGTGGTACAGCACGAGGTGCTCGCCCTCATATCGAACGACATTCGAGACCCGCTCGAGATCCTGCGTGTGCTCAGCGATCAAGAACGCGCACGGCTCGGCGGAGATCACCATCCCAGCCGCATAGATGTACCCGCCTTTGTCGTAAATAGATCCCGCGTACTGTGCCGCTCCGATGGCGATGTCCGGCGAATACGCTCCGGTGCTGTCCTTCGTTCGGTCGGGCCGTGCAATAAAAATGGTGTAATCGCTGTAATTCAGCCGGTTGGAATAGTGATTTTTGCGCGCCACCACAAATAGGTCCGTAAGCCCGGTATCGATCGCATTCAGCACAGCGGCTGTAGGTCTGTTGACTGCGACCACGTGAGCGCCTTTGGGCGAGGTCGCAGCGTATTGGAACGTATCGCCGCTGATGCCCTCTGCGGTCGCGACCACGCGACGCTGGGCGATAGCGCCGGAGCCGAGCAGTACAAAAACCGTAATCAATTTGAGTGTGCGAAACATATCTGGGCCTCCGAGGAGCAGCTTGGCCGCTGTTGACGCGCGGCTACCGCTGATGTGCCCGCAAAGGCCGTGCCTTACTCGCCTGGATGGTAAACGCGCTCCGTGTGTCCCTTTAGCTGCTCTGGGTAGAAATAGACGTTTCGGAAGTTGCCTGTTGCATATCTCACAGCCTGATCCTTAAAGTGCTTCGATTCGGGATGTCCCGACTCACCGCCCGCTGTGACGTCCTCGGCACGGATCTTTGGGCCGAATTCGACCACCGCAACAAAGCTGTTGCCGCTCGTGCCGTACCACTTCTTTGTGCCCGGCTTGGGTCCGGCTCCAAATGAAGCGAGCGAGCCCCACACCGCCGATGTGAACGGAACTGGAATGCTCGGGCCGGCGTCATTAAATGGCTGCACCAGATCGCCCGTCAGCCTTTGGAAACGGTTGATCTCGCCCCAGGGTGTTTTCCATGAGCCAAAATCGCGTGTGAGTCGGTCGACAGCATTCGAAAGGGAAGTGAGCAGCATCTGCCCAGAAGCTTTTGTGCCGAGATACTCCTCGACACCCATTCCGTTGCGGTCAGGAGCACGTTGGGCGGCACGACTGACATCCTCGCCCCAAAAAACGCCCATGGACGTAGCGATAGAATCAGCACCCCATCGGCGGTCCCAGTTTCTGAGCATTGCGATCTGGTCCGCGGTCTTTGCCCGCAATGGATCCGAGGCGGGAAGGGCGTCCCACGCATTCAAGAGAGCTGGCAGCGGCTTGTCAAACCACGTCAGCCGGCTGTCGAACGCGGTCTCTCGCAGCCCATCCAGCGTGAGAGCGTGCTTCTCACTTAGCACTAGAACCGCGTGTCGACCGCGAGCCGATTCGATGCCGTTGTCGACCCAACGCGGATAATCCGACCGCTTTACGCTGCTTGGCCCGGCGGCCGCCCATGGCCAATCGTTGCTGTTGTAGACCCAGCCGGATGCGGGATCGATCATATTCGGTGACTTATCGACAGGCAGCAGACCCTTATAATCTGTCGCCGGATTGCTCCCGTCCACCGGCTTTGTCCAATCGAAACGCGTGTCTCTGACCGGCAGGTAGTTGGCGTGAAAATATGCGATATTCCCATCCGCGTCGGCGTAGATCGTGTTGTTGGATGAGTTAGCATGCAGCTCCATGAACTGCTCGTACTCGGCCATGTTCTTCGCCTTGGTTCGGCCGTAGGACTGCTGGATCGCCTCGACGGGCTTATTCATCAATGCAACACTGATCCAGTTGCCGTTCTCGTCTTTGCGCACGACGGGGCCGTGGTGCGTCCGGTAGACGGTGAAGGTCCGCTCAGCCATTCCGTTAGCGGTCTTGTAGGGGACCTTTATTGTGGATGCCGCGACAGGGCGTTCCACACTGCCCCACTTGTAGACGTATCCGTCACCCTTCTTTACGACTGTTTCTCGAAACTCATCTATAGCGTCCGCGGCGCTCGATGTGTGCATCCAGCCGCAGTGCTCATTCCAGCCCTGGTAGATAAAGAATTGCCCCCACGTGGATGCGCCATAGGCGTTTAGCCCTTCGTCGCTCGTCATCTGCAGCTCGGAGCGAAAGAAGAAGGACGTGTGTGGATTGATCAGGAGAAGGGCGTGCCCGTCCTTTGTATTTTTTGGAGCTATGGCCATCCCGTTCGAGCCCGAGGGTTCCTTGAGTACATCATCCTCCGGCGAGAGAACCACCCCGTCCGCCGAAACGGCGGCCACCCCTCCTTCGTAAGGAGGGGAGCCCGGCTTGTCGTAGAATTGCCGCAGCCGATCCAGACTGATCGTCTCGATATCACCGCCGATCGATCCCTCCGTAAAGCTCAGGGCCATCCCCGGCTCAAAATGGGTTATGACCCGCGGATGAACATTCGGGTGCTTTGCAAGATAAAAATTCAGTCCGTCTGCCCACGCGACCATGAGCGTTTGCATCCACGGCGGCGACTTTGTGAAGTCCTGCCTCAGGTCCTCAGGGTCGATAAAGATCTTCATCCTCAGGTCCTGCCAGATCGCCTTCTCGCCCTCGGCCTCGGCGAGTCGACCCATGGCGTTGATGTAATTCGTCTCGACCCGGTTAAAGTCGTCCTCGGACTGAGCGTATATGGCGCCGAATACCGCGTCCGCGTCCGTCTTGCCACGCACATGTGCGACGCCCCAGTCATCGCGGATGATCGTGACGTTCTTTGTGTGATCGACCCAGCGGCGTTGCTCATCGGTATCGGCAAATAGAGCCGAAAAAGTGAGCAGAACACACGCAACAGGAGCGGCGAGAGCCATACTTCGCCGAATAAACATGCTTACCAATTTCATGACCTTAGGATTTAAATGCCGGCACGCGGACGTATACGGCGGTGCCGTTCTCAGAAGATTCCATTTCGAGTTCACCGCCGATGAGGGCCGCTCGCTCCTGCATTCCGATCAAGCCCAAACCGCGCCCAGACTTTCGCGGCCGCGCTAGCTTTGTTGTATCAAAGCCTTTGCCGTCATCCTCGACGATGAGGATCAGCTCTTTATTTCTTTTTTCCAGCATTACGGTGACGTTCTCGGCGTTAGCGTGCTTGCTGATGTTGTTGAGGGCCTCCTGTGAAATGCGATACAGATGCGTCTCGACATTCACATCAAAGCGCTCCTTACCAATCTTGATCGCCTGAAAATCCGCGTCGATCTCGCAGTGCCTCGACCACTCGCGGACATATGTTCTCAGTGCTTCGACAAGCCCGAGATCATCGAGGACAGTCGGACGCAGCTCCCACGCCAGGAAGCTCACCTCGCTGTCGAGCCTCTCAGTGATCTCCTGGAGCCGCTTCACGCGTGAGGGAATATCGCCCTCGGTCCCGACAACGGATCTGAGGGATTCAAGTTTTAGCCGCAGACCCGTCATCCTCTGCCCGAGCTGGTCGTGAATGTCACGTGCGATACGCCGGCGCTCCATTTCCTGGCTCGTGACCAGCCGGTGAAGCAGCTGAATTCGCTGCTCCTCGGCGGCGGAGCGGGCTTTGGCTTCGTCGATCAGTGCTCGGTTACTCTCGGCAAGCTCTCGCGTGCGTTCGGCGACGCGAAGCTCAAGCTCGCTGTGTGCTCGCTCGAGCTCTTCTTTTTGCCGCTGACGCTCAGTTAGGTCGCTTGCGATCTTAGCGTAGCCGGTCAGTGTTTTACCTAAATACAGCGGCATCATAACGCCGCTCGCGTAAAAGCGGGTGCCGTCCTTACGCATATGCCAACGCTCGTCTTTGGCACGGCCCTTCTCTCTCGCAGTTTTCATCTCCTCTTCGGGAACGCCGCTCGCAATGTCCTCCGGGAGGAAGAGAATGTCTCCAGGCTGCCCAATGATCTCTGACTCCTCGTAGCCAAAAATGAGCTTGGCTCCCTCATTCCAACTGTCGACGATGCCCTTCGTATCGAGCGTCATGATCGCGTAGTCGGTGAAGGTCTCCATCATGAGGCCGAGCTTCTCCTCGCTCGAACGGAGAAGCTCTTGCGATCGCCTCAACTCGGTAAGATCGGTCGTCAGGGCGAAGTACCCGCGTACGTTGCCATCGACGTCAAAGTCGGGCGTGTAGGAGATGTGCACGAAGCGGCGATCTCCTTTCGGATATTTGAGCTCGGTATCGAAGGCGACCTCCTCACCTTTTAGCGTCGCGGCAACCTGTTCTTGAATGATCGCGTAGATCTCGTCGCCAAACACCTCCTGTACCTTTTTGCCGATCAACTCCTCGGGCGCGCGGCCGAACCAAACTGAGTACGTCTGATTGGCGAAGCGAAAGCGCTCGTGCCTGTCCACATACGAGATCAAGGCCGGCATGGCGTCGGTAACGAGCCTCAGTTGTTGAGCGCTGGCCCGTATGCGTTCCTCGGCGAGGCGTCGATCCGTAATATCGATATTGACGCCAAAGACCCGGGTCGCGCGACCGCCGTTATCCCGCGTGATGCTAGCATTTGATTCGATCCACAGGATCGTGCCGTCTCGACGCAGAATGCGGAATTCATCTCGATAATTATTAGTGCGGGAAACAATGGTATCGACGAGGTTCTGCCGGACGCGCTCGCGGTCCTCCGGATGCAGATGCAGCGTCCAAAAATCCTCATTCGGATCGGCGCTATTCGGCGGCTCGCCGTAGAAGTCCCAGGTCGTCTCGGACCAGTAAGTGCGGCCCTCAACGACATTCCAGTCCCAAATACCGACGCCGCCGGCGCCCTGCGCCATGCGAAATCGCTCGTCCGACTCCCGCAGACGGTCCTCGTAGATCTTGCGGCTGATGAGGTCAGCCGCCTGACGGGCGAGAAGCTCCATGAAGCCGAGCTCGCGCTCCGACGGCCGGTGCTGCTTGCTCCAATGCGTGGTTAGCATTCCTATCGCACCGCCGCGGCGAGAGATGAGTGGGACCGACTGCGCGGTCCGGAATCCAGCCTCAACGTGGGCGCGAAGCGTACCGTCCGGGTCCGCTTCGGGTCTGACGTTAAGGTCGACGAGCACACGTTTGCGCTCCCTGAGTGCGCGCCCCGAGAAGCTGTTCGAATCAGCGTTCATCCGGCGAAAGCGCTCTATGAATCCGTCCTCAAACCCGCGGCTCGATATGATCTCCAGTTGTCCCGTGGTGTTGTCGTAAAGCTGCAGGGTGCCGGCATTTGCCTGCATCAATGCTATGGAGGCCTCGACGATCTTGTCGTAGAGCGTCTGAATGTCCGCACCGGTAGCGAATGTTGCTCCGAGCTCGCGCAGCCGGCTCATGTCCGCGAGGTCACGCTGTACCATCTCGTTCGCGTTGCGGACCTCAGTAATGTCCATCAGGGAGGCGATCCAACCCGTTACCGTGCCGGACGGATCACGCTCGGGCACATAGTTGACCCGCATCCAGTGAGTGCCTGTCGGATACGAGAGCTCGACATCGTATTCCACCCTTTCTCCGCGAAGCACCTTTTCCACCTGGCTCTCGATCCGTGACCAGGCTTCGTCTCCCAGGAGCTCAGGGATATATCGGCCGACGACCTCCTCCGGCTCCAGGTTAAAGAGTGCCGCTCCGGCTTTATTAATGAACTTGTACGTGAGGTCTCTGTCGCATCGTACGAGAACGAGCGGTGTCGTATCGGTGAGCGTTTGGAGCTCGGCCTCTTTGTCACGTAGTGATGCTTCATTACGCGTCTTCTCAACCGCAAACCAGGCCCGCTCCCCGATCATTTCAAGGAGTCGGACATCCGCATCGCTCCAATCGTGCGGGCTGTTGCAGCTTATCCAGAGGGAGGCGACCCATTTGCCGTCGCGCATTAGCGGCACGGCGACATAGGAGCGTTCGTCGGCGGGTTCGTAAACCTCCTCGTACCTAGCCGCAGTGCGGGGATCGGTCTTAGAATCGTGGTTGACGACGGTCTTTCCCAGGACCATGTCGGCGGATGTCAGGGGGCTATAGTCTGAGATCCGGTGCACCCCGGCTACAGATCTGACCCCATCGGCATAGTCGCGGTGAACAATCTCGATATCGTTTTCAAGATCGATCTCATTGAATAAACAGCGCTGTGCGTCAAAATGTTTACCAACTCTGTAGGCGACGCGGTAAAGCAGCTCAACATCGTCGGCAGTGGTGCGAAGGATCTCACCGATCTCCGCCAAGAGACCGAGGCGCTTCTCTTCCGCCTTTCGCTCGGTAATGTCGATGTAGACTCCGAGCAGTCGTGTCGCCCGGCCTTCGGAGTCGCGTGATATCTCCGCCGTCGCCTCGATCCAACGGCTGCTTCCGTCGCTGCAGATCAGACGAAACTCGTCACGATAATTGGTGCTGTCGGAGGCAACCGTAGCATGAAGGTGATCCCAAGCCCTTGCTCTGTCATCCGGGTGAAGGCGGCTCTCCCATGCTTCTCTGTCGGGCGGGCGGTCCTGCGGTTCCTGCTCAAAAAGCTCCCAGGTGGTCTCCGACCAGTAAGCGTCGTTCTCTGCAATGTTCCAGTCCCAGATGCCGACACGACCCGCGCGCTGAGCCATTCGTAAGCGTTCTTCCGAATAGCGCATCTTCTCTTGTTCTCTGAGGTTGTCTGCGGACGCGGCGGCTCGCGCGGAGGGCTGCTTCGCCGGCCTAATAGCCGCCCCCTCGTGACCCACGCCTTCGGTTGTGCCGGCCCCCATGGATAGCTCCAAACGTTATACAAACGAGCCGCTGGCGTCTCTCGACAGACGCAAGGTCCCGTCTTTGGAGAGATGACTCGAATGCTTCAGGAATATTCTAGCTGAAAAATCGACCTTATTTCGAGTTTCAAACCTCTGGCAAAGGGTTGACCGCGGGATCCGTAGCTTTTTGTATGGAGGCATACATTAAGTCAACCCTCAGTGGCGGCATTATTCATTGTTCTTTACATCGTGGGGGATTAAGGGGATGAGGATCTTCAGATTCTTTTTTTGGTATACCGGCACCGTCCTGGGAGAGATAACAGGTATCAGGCATGCGTGGCAGCCCATAACGCCTGCGGCGAGATGGCATCAGTTCAACCGCTGGGACGATGCTCGCCGGCGCTGGGCAATGAAGTAGCCGCTATCACTGCGTAGGAATTTTCCTATTGCGGCCGCGCCATCAGGGCCGCTACAATCAAAGTACTATCTCCAATCCTGGAGATGGATCTACGACTGCAGAGGTCTCGCGATCTGAGAGACCTGTAATTCTGAGAAAACCTAAGGTGTATTTGTATGCTGTCTGCTCCTGCAGCCGACTTTGACCTGGTCATGGACGTCCACAAGGGACACGTGTCTGCCATGGTCCGAGCGATCTCGATCAACCCACGTGTGATCGAAAGTATCCTGCAGGAGATTCGCCAGACTCTCGCAGGGGAACGTCTCGGTCACCTGCTGCTTGAGTTTGAGCTAGCGCATGCTCTCGGCGAATCTGAGATGTTCGAGATCATGCAGACATTCTCGTCCGTGATGCCGGGCCTCAAGATAGCGGTTATGAACCGGGACTCACGACAGCATTCCTCGCTTCAGTTCGGAGTGCAGGTTTCGCAGGAGTTTGGTCAGGATTATCGTTATTTTACGGACGCCGAGGCCGCTGACAAGTGGCTGGCCGAGCAAACCTAATCGCGTCGCAAAACACTGCCGATACGCGACGACGCCATATGGAGTGATCGGAGCGGGATCAAATTTAAAAGCTTGTAGTTGCCCACCGCACTTAAACCCGCCGACGCAAAACACCCACACTGAGCACAATCCGGCGTCCCGCCAAACTGGCAGGGGCTGATCCGCGTCTTTAGGTCCGCCGACAGGTTGAGCGTCGTTGCTGCGAAGATACAGTGGTCTGGCGACCTTGGCGGCTCGCGATAGCCTCGTGCGATCCGTTCATCGAAGATGAGTTTTGGGTACTCTGCGCCAAGCTCGAGAAACTCCTCGATCATCGCTTCCCGAAGCTGAGGTGACAGGATCTCGGCATCATTCGCCCCTAGCTGTGGGGTGAAAAAGCTTATCCATATCTTCCACACCTCTTCTCTGGCAGACCAAAAGTCCACGAATTCACGATAATAGCCCTGCCGTCCGGCCGTCTGACTCGTGACGGTCGAATGTACCTTTATTCGGTGACCCCGAATGTTGAGCAAGATGCGTTCGTAGGTAGCGGGCTTGCGCCGAGCATCGTGCTCGGGCTGGAGGCCGTCGATCGAGACAACTAGTTCGAGACCATCGATCTTGTCCCATTCTGCAGGTATCTCGCGCACGGCACTAGTGACGACTTGCGTCGCAATGCCGCGCCCCGCGAGCATCGGGAGCAGTACGTTCAGCTCTCGAAACCTCACCAGCGGCTCGCCTCCGACGATCGAGAGGTGAAGCGGTTTGTACTTGTCGACCAGGTCTAGAACGCCTGCCACCAGATCCTCGCCCTTTCTATCGGCAAGCGTTCTCAGAGGTGTTCCCTGCAGATGCTCCGGTTCGTAGGCGTAGCAGCCGGGACACTTCAAGGGACACTCGCGTGTTATCTCTATCGAGAGAGAGGGATATCCTCCTGAGAGGATCTTGCCCCATGCCTTGAGGACCTGAGTCTTGTCCATGGGTTCGACGGGTCGAAGTTACTAATCATAGCACCTTGCATTCACGCCGGTCTCTGACGGGAAAATCCCTATGAATGATCAGGAAAAACCTTATACTCAGCCACTGCACGTGTGATACAATTCCTGTTGTTAACACCTTCTCTCGCGTCTCAAGTGGCGCGCTTCGCCTAAAGCGGTTTTGGAAAGTTTGAGAGCAGGCCTTTATTGAATTACGGAAGTCGCTCTCAGCTTTTTTGAGTATCCGAACCGTCACGCTGCTGCCTCACGGCATCATCCGCAGACAAGCTTCAGGATCAACGCGCTTCTTCAGAGCACCCTCGCCATGAGGGAAGGATAATTAGAACAAAATGAAACTCTACGTAGGAAACATTTCCTTCAACACGTCCAATCAGGACCTTATTGAACTTTTCGGCACTGTCGGTACGGTCACCTCGGCGAATATCGTCGAGGATCGTGAAACCGGCCGCTCGCGTGGCTTTGGCTTCGTCGAGATGGGGTCAGCAACCGAGGGCGAGACCGCCATCGCGCAGATGAACGGCAAAGAGGTTGACGGCCGCACACTCAAGGTCAACGAGGCCAAGCCCCGTGAGAACGGTGGCGGCGGCGGTGGTTTTAACCGCGGTGGCGGTGGCGGTGGCGGCAATTATGGCCGCAATCGTGGCTACGGCAGCGACTATAAGACAAGCTCAAAGGATTTCGGCGGCCGCAGCTGGTAACAGCAGCTCGCTGAGCATCCTGGAGTTCTGAAGAAAGCCCGGTGGCCCCGAGTCACCGGGCTTCTCTGTTTCTACTTATCGTCGCCGGTGTTGTATGGGGCCTCGGGCCTTGCCGCTTGAGGGTCGTCCGGCTCATCCAGGATCGTACCCTTCGCCAGCTTTACCGGCGAGTCCGGCGTCGGATAGCCCGACGGATTATTCCCGCCCTGGCTCGTGTTGCTGTTCTTGTAAGTGCCCTCGTCCGTGGTCTCGCGTTTTCGCTCTTGGTTTTCTTGAGTCATCTAAAATTGCATTTCTCCTATCCAAGTATTGTCGCGATGTGCGGAGGACGATGAGTATGCGTGGTTACCGACGAATGTTGTGTGTACAACTTAAGCTCCATGCAGGAAACGGTTGTTGAGGCGGTATGAGGTCTGAGGAATGGCACGAAAAAAGAAAGAGAAAGCGAAGGGCATAGACAAAGAGATCGCGTCCAATGTGAGCGAGATCGTCGAGCTCGAGGATGCCCAGCGCAAAAAGAGAACTGTCGCCGAGCAGCTCTCTGAGGTCATTGCAAAGTTCTGCGGCAGCATGACCTTTGTCTACGTTCACATCGTGTGGTTCGGGTCCTGGATCATTTTCAATGACTTCACTAGTTTGGCATTCGATCCTTTCCCTTACACATTTTTGACGCTTGTCGTATCGCTTGAAGCGATCTTTCTCTCGACATTCATATTGATCAGCCAGAATCACGACACGCAGCTCTCCGAGCGGCGCAATCATCTTGATCTGCAGATCAATCTTCTCGCCGAGCAGGAGAACACAAAGATGCTCGAGCTGCTGCAGGCTATTGCTGGCAAAGTGGGCGTAACACGTGATCCCGAGGTGGACACGTTGCTCGAGCCGATCGATCCGAAGAAGTTGGTCAAGCAGATAGTCAGAGCGTCGGGCGTGGAAGAAAGGAACGGTGCTAAGAAGGTTGAACAAACAGGCAAGTAGCTGGCATCGGCTGTCGTTAAGTAATTGTCTGGCCGCGAACCTATATCGGCCTTTGCACCATCTACTCTGTAACTGATGAAAAAGAAAGTACTAAAGAAAAAACTAGCTAAGACCGAGAAGAAATTGAACAAGTTGCGGACGGAGCTCAGGCACACAAAGGATCGGCTCAATGAGTCTATCGCCGGTCAAGAGCCGGTGATCCTTGAGGAAAAAACGGCTCCTGAGGAGACAGTTGTTGAGAGACTCGAGAAATTCATGCACCCGTAGACAGGCGTTCACGCTCTTGCACTGTTGCCGGTGAGCGTGACCTTTCGGTTGCTCCCCTCCAGGAACTGCTCCCTGAAAGTGAGGCGTCCGTCCTTGTACAAGATCCGTCCCTGACAGATCACATCACGGAGCACAAATCCCTGCTGCTCGACGATGAGAATGTCGGCCACCTTTCCAACAGCGATGCCCCCTTTCTGCGGTAGCTTGAGTGCCTCGGCGGTGTTGGCCGTGACAAACCGAAGAAGCGTCTCGAGCGGCGCCACACGTTCGTCATAGCAGGCACGGATCTGGTCGAGCATGTTGTGCGGGCTCGTCTTTGAAGCATCTGTCGAGATCGTCAACTTATCTGGCCAGCCAGTATTCTCTAGATAATTGGCCAGACAGCCGGGAAGGTTCCGGTCCACTGTGTCCATGTCTACCCACGCACCGTCCTTTGCGAGCTCGATCGCCTCCTTCATGAGTTCTTCGCTGCGGGTGATGTGTGTCACGTACAGCCAATCGGGCCGGACGCCATTCTTCTTAACCACATCTCTGAGGAGCGCAAGACGCTCTTCCTTTTTACCAATGTGAATGTGTGTGAGCCCTGACTTTTTGCTAAGCGTTCCCGCGACGTATGTCTCGTGCATTAGCTTCGCGAGCTCCGAGGGGTTTGGATCCGATGAACGCTCGTCGGCCACCGCGATCTCACCGATGCCGATCACCTCATCGATGAACATCAGATCATTCGGCGCCTTATCGGTGATGGCTGGCGTGGGAACCTCGTAGCCGCCGGTCCACATAAAGGCGTTCAGGCCTTCTTCCTTGAGAGCTTTGACCTTAGCCAGAAGGCCGGGCAGCGTCTTTGTCGTCGTGTCCGCACCGAGACATCCGACGACGCTTGTAATGCCAGCGGAGATGATCTCGCCGGCAGTGATCTCAGGCGTCTGTGACGCGAATCCTTCTTCACCGCTGCCGCCCAGCAGATGCTCGTGGGGATCCATAAACCCAGGAACGACGTAGCACCCTCCGGCGTCCAGGATCTTTACCTCAAGTCCTGTTGCCTCAACCTGACGGCGGTCAATGTCGCCGACGTGGACGATCCGGTCGAGTGCGATAAGCACCGATTGTCGCCCCAGCCGATCGGGACCGTAAACCTCACCATTCTCGATCAACGTGAACATGCCATGAGATTTGCATTGCGGGGCTGGGCGGGTTGTAGTTTGGCGTACTCAGCCGTCGATCTCCGCTGTGTTGGGACGCGCAGGCTGAAAAATCATGGGCACACGCGGGAGCCACTTGACGTGATTTATTTTTGTGGTGTAAAAATAATTCGGGAGAGAGTCGGGAAGTTTTTCCCTGATCCTGTGCTTAGGTGCGAGGTCGGTTCATTCCCTGGCTGTCTCCCGCCAGCCCAATATTTAGTCGCAGATTTAAAAGAACAAGGGAAGGGGATAGTCGGGAAGTTTTCCCTGACTCGAGGCTCCCGTTCCTCAAGCCGGCTCATACCCTGGCTCACCCTTCCCTATACCGATAGCCTGAACCTAATCTATCGAACTTATGTAGTCTATGCTACATAATACATGACTATTGTTTCTTGCCTCGTCGGGAGAGCATGAGAAGTGGCCATATGTAGTGAGCACTACTTATAGATCAGGCGGCTAATCTCTGTGGCAGACCAAGCAGGCGATCATATTCGTCTCTAAGAACGAAATAACATTCGCAAGACCGCTTTTCGAGTGCGGGTATGTCTCTCAGACCTACATATCCACGTGAATAGTCGATGATCGACGCTGCTTTCAATTCGGCCATCGCCTGACTCACAGAGACACGGCTGGCACCAAGCATCTCCGCAATAAACTCCTGAGTTAGAAGAAAACGGTCCTCCCGAACCCGATCCCGCACCTCAAGCAGCCATCGCGCACATCGCGTCTCGATGTGATGAAGCCGGTTACAAGCAACATTTTGAGAGATCTGCGCGATCATCGCCTGCGTGTATTTGAGCAGGATCGCGCGAAACTCGGTGTTCCGGTCAAACTCTACCTTTAAAGGCTCGGCACTTATCCTGATCGCCTCTCCCGGTAGTTGCACGATGTACTCCGTTTGAGTCGTCTCGCGCCCGCCCATAAAAGCGTTGATCCCGGCGACCTCTCGGCTGCCTACAGCCCCCGTCTCGATCGTGCTTCCACTGCACATGGTCACAGTGATCGAGATCATGCAGGTAACGGGGAAGTACAACGACCGAATGGCCTCACCAGGCCGGTGAATGACATCATGTGTGCGTAGAGTTACGGATTCGAGGCTGGGCCCGAGCCTTGTGAGGACACTTGCCGGCATACGGTCAAGCAAGATGTTGCCGGTGCTCATTGTGGCGCAACCGTACCACCTAATACGCGGCATAGCAATGCAAATGCATTGGGCGCCCGCGTGGTGAGCGGGCCCAGTATGTTGCGCCTATGTCAAACGGACTACAGACATACGGGTGTAACACGCATAGTCTTCAAGATGTTAGTAGTTTGTTTTTATCTGTCTTTGATGCGTCCGGCCGGATGCGCCAGTTCTAGTTCAGTACGGCAAACGAGCAACTATTGAAGGACCTTCCCGCGTCCTGTGCGGGGGGAAGTGATCGACCACGCGACATCGGGTTTTGCTCAAGGCATCATAAAACTCCTTGTGCCGTTTGCTTAGTTCATCTGCAGCCGGACGAAGAAGGAGTACCATTTGTCGCAGACCGCCGAATCTATTATTAGCAACCACCTGCTGAGATCGCTCCCGCCGGAGGATCTTGAGCGCATGAGTGCGTTCCTCGATCACATCGATCTGCCGCACGGCATGATCATCAACGAGGCAGAGGAGCCGATAACTGACGTCATCTTTCCTAACAGCGCCGTGGTATCCGTCGTCAGCTCGACCGAAGCAGGTCAATCCGCAGAGGCAGGCCTCATCGGTTTTGAGGGAATGACCGGCGTAGAGGCGATGCTGAATGGACCGATCGCCATAAACCGGCAGATCGTCCAACTCCCGGGTGAGGGGCTTCGCGGCGATATCGCCGACGTTAAGGCGGAATTTAAGCGAGGCGGCACCTTCCAGGCATCGGCACTTGTGTTCACGCGCGCGATGCTTGCACAGACGAGCCAGACGGCCCTCTGCAATAGACTTCACGTTGCGGATCAGCGGCTCGCGAAGTGGCTCCTGATGTGTCACGACCGCACAACCGGCGATACGATGAACATCACTCAGGAATTCGCGGCTCTCATGCTAGGGACCAATCGTGTGACCCTAACCCAGGCGGCGGGACAACTCCAGGACGATGGCTTCATCGAGTACCGGAGGGGCGTTGTCACCATCACCGACCGCAAGGGCCTTGAGGCCTACTCCTGCGAATGCTACTCGCGCATCAGGGACGAGTACGCTCGCTACGCCGAGCGGACATCTCGGCCCTCGTTGTAAGCGGACTCAAGATCCGCGATCCCTCGCTCCAACTCACCAACCATTGCTGGATCGACACTCGTACCGGCGTCGATCTCCATTTTTATAGAAGAGAGATGTCGTCTTGAGAGCTCAAGAAGATCGAGTTCGCTTTTGGTGGCAAGGTGACGCCGCGGCTGAGGCGACTCGACACGATCTACGTGCCCCTTCGATTTTGGGGGAGAACTCATGAGCATATCCTTTAGGGAAATCACATCGTAACTTGAGATTCACATCGTGTCTGTCGCACGTACAACACACGCAAAAAAAGGCGGCCAGGCAAGCCGCCCTTTCTTCTATTTTTTTGTCCTGACGCTACTTTCCTGACGCTCCAGATGCTTTGCCACCCATGAGCTGCTCTTTCATCTCCTGAAGCTCCTGCCCGAGCTCCTGCAGCGTCTCTCCGTCGAACTGCTCCGTCACCATCGGGAACATCTCGCCCTCCTCCTCCTGCACGTGGTGGGTGATGTCCTCCATCAGCACCTGAAGCTTGGGGTCGAGCGCGTCACTCTCATCGGATAGATTCTCGATCTCCCGAATGAGGATCTTAGCCTGATGGTGCTCCTGAATACCCTCTTTGGTGATGTCCTGTAGCTCCTCGTCGCCGTTCTCCATCAGATACGGGTAAAAGATCTGCTCCTCGATCTGCGTATGGACCTGTAACTCGATGCGGATCTGTTCAAAAAGCTCCCGGGTTTCGCCCTGCTCACCCTTTACCTTTTGAAAGAGCTTGTCCACTTTGTCATGGTCTTGTTTTAAAAGTTCGATAGCGTTCATGGTGTCTTCTCCTTAGCCTGGGATCAGGTAGGCTTAGGATATCGGGCTACGCCTTGCGGCAGTGTCTCCGCGCATACAAGAGACGAGCGGGTGTATAGTATTCCCGTTCAAACAGGAGAAGCCATCATGAAAAATATAAGCCGCCGCGAGGCGTTGTCCGGCATCATCGGTGCCGGCGTCGCGGGATTAGCCGCAACGAACACGACCTTTGCACAACCAGCACAGGACGCTCTGCCACCTGCCTTCGCAGGCAAGCACACGCCAATGCCGCTGCCCTTCAATCCCGCAAAACTGACAGGTATTTCTGAGAAGCTGATCACCTCGCACCACGACAACAACTACGCGGGTGCAGTGAAAGCTCTCAACCTCGTCGAGAATCATCTCGCCGGAATAATGAAACAGCCGGAGCTGCCGGCATACCTCTACGGTGATCTAAAACGGGAGGAGTTGATGCGCACGGGCTCAGTTGTGATGCACGAGAAGTACTTTGCAAATCTCGGCGGCAACGGCAAGGCCGACGGTACGGCCAGGAAAATGGTCGAGCAGGGTTGGGGATCCTATGACGCATGGGATGCCGAGTTTCGCCGTATCGCAAACGCTCTCTCCGGCGGCTCCGGCTGGACCGTGCTGGCCTACAACAACCACACAAAGGAGCTGCACAATTACTGGATGGCCGATCATTCCACGTCGTCTGCATTCTCGACGCCGCTCCTCGTCCTCGACATGTACGAGCACGCCTACCAGATGGACTACGGCGCCGCCGCCGCAAAATACATCGATGCCTTTATGACCAACGTGAACTGGGAAGAGGTGAATAAGCGAGCGGAGATGGTGAAGATGTAGCTCCCTCAGGAGCCGACGATCGCGGCCGCAAAACCCGCCGGATCATCCAGCTCGATCTCGATCTCCGCGACGAAGCAGGGAATTGAGAGCCGCAGCTCAGCGAGCTTTACTGCGTCCTTTGCGGTCGTGATCAGAGCCTCGGCACCCGCGTCGCGTGCGGCATTTTGAATCTCGTCAAGATCATCCTGCGTATAGCGGTGGTGATCAATGAACTCGCGTGTCCCCGCGATGGCGATACCGCTCTCGCGCAGCAGAGAGAAGAAATTCTCCGGATTCCCTAGAGCACAAAAGGCAAATACTTGGCCGAGTCGAGCCTTGTCGCTGAGCGCTTGAGCGTCGTTTAGGTTTCCTCCGCATCTCTGCGTCTCTGCGGTAAAAGTTCTGATTCCCTCCAGACGCGTGCGACATTCCACAACTCTCGCAGCCGGCGCAATTTCTGAAATCTGAGATCGCAGATCTAAGATATCTCCGACCTGCTCGACACGAGTGATCACGATGACATTCGCACGATCTAGATTCTCTACCGGCTCACGCAGCCGGCCCGCCGGTAGCATCTGACCTCCGCCGAAAGGATCCGTTGCATCGACACAGACGATATCGACGTTACGCCTCACCCGGCGATGCTGAAAGGCATCATCGAGCACGAATGCCGTCACGCCAAACTTTCGCAGTGCCCACTCGGCGGCACCGACTCGGTCTGCGTCCGCGATCACGATCGCTGTACCTAATAGCTTATTGGCGAGCTCTACAGGCTCGTCTCCGCCTCTGCTTGCATCAACGAGCACTCTATCGCCATCTGACACCAGAACTCTCTCACCAGCATTCTCGCGTCCGTAGCCTCGGCTGAGGATGCATACCTTCTCGCCCCGCGCCGCTGCCTCGCGTGCGACATATGCGACGAGCGGCGTCTTTCCAGTTCCTCCGACCGTGATATTGCCGATGCTGATCGTGCGCGCGCGGAGATCGTGCACGTCGAGAATGCCTTTGTGGTAAAGGTAATTTCTGAGCGCTACGACTCGACCGTATAACCAAGCCAGCAGTGACAACATCGCCGACGATTATCGGTTATCGTAATTCGTAATTCCTAATTGTGATGTATTTGGCTACCGTTTTGCGGAGACCTGCACGAGCCGCTCTAGCTTGTTGTGGGCCATGCCTGAGTCGATGGAACGCTCGGCAAGCCGCGTTGCGTGGACAGGGTCGTTAGCAAGCCCACCGATGAATAATGCCGCCGCAGCGTTGAGAATAATGATCGACCGAGCCTCGTCATTGCGGGTCCCGGCGAGCACCTCGCGGATGATGTTGGCGTTCTCGCGAGCCGTCTTCGGTTTGAGCGAATCGAGCTTAGCCGTCTTGAGGCCAAAGTCCGCGGCCGAGACGACATAAGGCCGCACTTCACTATTTTTTACGGCGCCGACAAAGGTCTTACCCGTCAGCGTCAGCTCGTCAAGTCCGTCAGAGCCGTGAACGACCCATGCGTTCTGCGTGCCAAGAAGGGCGAGGGCCTTTGATACTGGTTCGATCAGTGCACGGTGCCAAACACCGATCAGGTTGTGCGTCACCCCGGCCGGATTGGAGAGCAGCCCCAGAACATTAAGACACGTGCGAATGCCGAGCTTCGCCCGAACATCCCCGATCCGCCGCAACGCCGGATGAAAATGCGGTGCGGAAAGAAACGCGATCCCGGTGCCCGAGATCAGGCTCTGCGCGGTATGCGGCTCGAGAGCGACCTTGACGCCAAGCTCACCGAGCACGTCCGTGCTGCCCGACTTGGTTGCCGCTCCACGATTAGATTGTTTTGCGACGACCAATCCTGCCCCGGCTGCAACTAGAGCCGCAGCGGTGGAAATACTGAAGGTTCGCGCAGTCGACGCTCCCGTTCCCGCGATGTCGACTGCGGTCTTGGGTGCCTTGACCTTTACGGCAAGCTGCCGCATCACGGTGGCCATTCCGGCAAGCTCCTCTGGCGTCTCGCCTTTTATAGTAAGGGCCGTAAGAGCGGCCGCGATCTGGTTGGATCCCGAGCTCTCGTCGGTCAGTGCCCTAAAAAAATCCGCCGCCTCAGCCTGCGACATGTGCTCGCGCCGCATGAGCTTTGCAATAAATGGAAACAACAGCGTGTCAGCCCGCGCACTCGTCGCCGTCTGCGGGGCATATTTTAGCCAGTCTGAGCGGGGTGAGGCCATGGCACTTTTATCTTACCGTTATCACGTTTTGGGGTCGCAGTGACAAGGAGTAATAAACGACTAAAGAGATAGGAAATTCGCGAGTAACTTTTTACCATGCTCCGTGAGGATCGATTCCGGGTGGAATTGCACGCCCTCGATCGGCAGCGTTTTGTGCCTAAGTGCCATGACGAGGCCGTCGGGCGACTCAGCCGAGATCTCCAGCTCATCAGGCCATTCCGCGCGATCGACTATGAGCGAGTGGTATCTACCCGCGGCGAAGTTATTCGGTACGTCCTCGAAGATGGTCATTCCGTCGTGCAGGATCTCGACCGGCTTTCCGTGCACAGGCTCGGGTGCCCGCACGACCTTGCCACCGAAATATTGCCCGATCGCCTGATGTCCTAAGCACACGCCGAATATCGGCAGCTTACCCGCAAACCGCTCTACAACACTCAGCGAAATTCCTGCGGTGTCGGGCGTGCCGGGGCCTGGAGAGATCAGGATCCTGTCCGGCCCGATCTCCGGCTCGATCTCATCCACGGTCACTTCGTCGTTCCTTACGATGCGCATCTCGGCACCAAGCTCCCCGAGGTATTGGACGAGGTTGTATGTGAATGAATCGTAATTGTCGATGACAAGCAGCATCATTTACTAAAAACGGGCTATACCTCTATCATAGGGCATCACTCGCCCGCCGCACATCCATATGATCAGACCCCTGACGGCCCTTGCATTGATTTTTTCTATTGCATCGAGCATCGTTGCTCAATCAACAGCGATACCATCCGCGGGCGATAAAAAAGCGGAAACCGAAAAGGCGGCCGTCGAGCTCCTGCGCGAGACGATGACGGAGGTCTCACAGCTTAGGACGGCTGAGAACCGGATCAGCTTTATGTCAGAGCTTGCGTCGCTAATGTGGTTTCACGATCCGAAGGAAGCGCGGGCGATGTATGTCTCGACGATCACGGATTTCAAAGAGCTCCTGATGCAACTTGAAGCCCAGGCGAATGCGCCTGCGATCCCCGATGATGATCCCATCGGCCCGAGCCTTTTTGGCGCGGGAGGTTCCAAGACCGAACGCAAACTGCGTATGGCGGCGGCAGTGCGTCAAGCCATAGCGATGAGCATCGCAGAGCATGACGCGGACCTTGCCTTCAGTTTCTTCTACGACACCAGGCTTACTACCGGCTCCAAGGTAGGCGGGACCTATGGCGAGAGCGATAAGTACCTCGAGTCGCAGTTGACCAAGGAGATCGCCAAATCAGACCCTGCGAAAGCCGTTGAGTACGGGAAGGCGAGCCTTAAAGATGGCGTCACCGAGACACATGTCCAGTTGCTACAGGCCATATACGCGAAGGATGCTGAAAAGGGGATAGACTTTGGTCAGGCAGTTCTCGATCGATCAAAGCGCGATCCGATCAG
>JBJMGO010000063.1:0-2360 GCA_045807825.1 Pyrinomonadaceae bacterium
CCGCTCCAGATGAAATTCGGTCGAGGACTGATAATTGCGTGACCCCAGCGCATAACATCGAGGCGCGTCGTGAGATCGTAAATGTCCGGGTGCGCCCGCGAGAGGTCGGTGAGGCAGACGTCAGCGAGCTGGTGCCAATCGTAGTTGAATAGCGTCGTCCGGCCATTCGGCTCCGCACACATCGGATAGTAGTAGGTCAGGATCGTTGGGCCATAATCGATCTCCTTCTGGTGCGTCGCGGTTACATATCCAAGCCCGGGACTGTCATACAGCACGTTGTCCCATGAGAGCGGGAAGTCGCGCGGGAATCTCTGCGCCGGACGGTCCTTGAGGTGTAGATTTGCCACAAACCATGCGTTGTGCTGGAATGCTGACGCCTCAAATGGCGGCGCATCCCGAAAGCCTCGTATCGCAAACGGAGCCGTGAAAACCGGTGCCGCGTAGATCACGTGCTCAGCATGAATGCCCCGCAGATCACCGCCGCTGAGAGTGATCACATCAACACCCTTCTCCGCAGGCACTACTGACACAACAACCTGACCCGTGCGGACACGATCTTTCACGTGGCCATAAAAATGATCGACGAATTGGCCGTTGCCCTCAGGCACGGTGATAAAAGGCTGCGATTCCGAACCGCTCTTTTTTACACGAGAGCAAAAGTAAAAGAGTCCGGCCCACGCCGACGTCTGGTCGAGCTTTAGACCATAATCGTCGCGGCACGCGTAGTCGCAGTACCAGAGCAGCCGCTCAGAAATAAACCCCTGCTGAGTTAGCCAATCCGCGAAGGACAATTTGTCTAGAGCGGTCACCTCAACATCATCGGAGCATTGCTCGACGGGTAGGATGAACGCACGACGACCCTTTGCATCACGCCAATTCACCCACTTATCGACCTGCCGCTGAAACTCGTTGTACTGCCGCTTGTCGTCCTCGCTTGCACCGGCGTTTAGGTAGAGTCCCTCGTACCATCGGCCTTTATAGAACAGTCGCTCCTCAGGCTCGCGGCATAGGTACTCCTCCCTGACGATCAGCTCGCCGTCTTTGTCTTTGCCATCGAGCAGCGACATCTCGTCGAGCAGCGAGATGAGCTCCGTATTCTCCTTAAAAGGAACAGGCAAATAGTGGGCTCCCCAAGGGTAGCCGACCGGATCACCCTTGCCGCTACGCGCCGTCCCGCCGGGCTCCCGCTCAAGTTCCAGCACAACAAAGTCATTGAAGTTGTTTCTCTGTAGATGCCACGCCGCGGACAGACCTGCAATGCCGCCACCGACGATCGCGACTTTCTTTGTCTCCCAATTTTCTGACGGCACCTCGAAGGTGCGGCCTTGTCTCAAGATGTGGCCGAGATCGGCCGATTGGCCGATGATCTCGCCCATGGGGAAGGCTCGGCTCTCAGGCAGCTGACAGGCAGCGTATGCGAAAGGCGTCCCGAGAAAGATGGTCAAGAGTTCTCGTCGCGAGAGTTTCATTCGGAATAACGAATAGTGAATAACGTATAACGAATAGCGTTCTTCGTTCTCCGCTATTCGTTATTCGTTATTTTCGGACCTATTGCTCAAACCGCTTCCATTCGGCCTCGTAGTAACGGACGAGGGCCTGATTATCGAGTCGGTTGATCTCGATAGCCTCTGCGGGTCGAGATTCGTCCTCCGGAAAGTCGAACATCGATGCCATGGACTCATCCGTCAAAAAATGCAGCCCGAGCCCGGTCGGCAATTTACGCGGGATGTCGAATGGCTGCAGCTTTGCGAGTGCATAGCCCCAAATACCAAAGCTGGGAACGGTCGTCTGATATGGCCTTACATTGAATCCCACTGCCTCGAGCGTATCCACGATGCACCAAAAACTTTTGCGGGCGACAAGCGGTGACGTTGTTTGAATTACGACGGCGGAGTCAGGCCTCAGCTTGTTCTTTAGCAAATTGTAGAAGCGTGTCGTGTAGAGTTTGCCGAGCGCGAAATTATTTGGATCCGGAAAATCGACGACAGCGATATCAAATGGCTCCGTCTGAGTCTGATCCAGCCAGACGAAGGCGTCGCCATTGGTTAGGTGCACCCGCGGATCGTCGAATGAATGACGATTTAACTCACCGAGCGGCGGCACGGCGCGGGAGATATTCGTCATGTCGGGGTCGAGATCGACGATCTGGATAAACTCCACCGATGGGTACTTTTCTATCTCACGCAGAGCGAGCCCGTCTCCCCCGCCGAGTACGAGGACGCGTTTTGGCGTTCCTTCAAACGCGGCGAATGGCGGATGCACAAGGGCCTCGTGGTAGCGATACTCGTCGAATGAGTTGAACTGCAGATTGCCGTTCAGAAACAGCGCGTACCCGAGCTTGCCCTTAGTGACAACGATGC
>JBJMGO010000064.1:0-5504 GCA_045807825.1 Pyrinomonadaceae bacterium
ACGCTGCTCGGTAAGGCAAGGATCGATAACCCGCGCACGTTTGAGCTTGAGTGGCGTTATTCAAAATTCAACTATTTTTTGGGCAAGCAGACCAAAGACGAAAAAGAAGCGGAGAAGATCTTTACTGCCGGCCGCGATGCCGGGAAGATCGCCTCCAATCTGCAGGCGGACAAGCCTGATGGCTACTTTTGGTACGGCGCCAATCTTGGTGAGATAGCCCGCGTCGATCCGCTGACGGGTCTCACGGCGATCAGGGACGTACAGCAGTCGATGAACAAGGTTCTCGAGCTGCAGCCGGATTATCAACTCTCGAGCGCCTATGACGGACTTGCACAGGTCGAGCTTGAGACGACAGGCTTGATGGGCGGCAGCGCACGGAAGGCCGCTGATCTCCTCGAGACAGCACTCCAGAATGAGAAGAACAACGCCTATCTTCACCTCCATCTCGCCCAAGCCTATCTCGCCCTTAAACGTGATGCCGACGCCAAAAAGCAACTCGAGGCGATCCTCCAAATGAAGCCAACGCCGGACTATGTGATCGAATATCGCGAGTGCGTCGAGGCGGCGAAGAAGCTGCTCGCATCACGATTCTCCTAGACGGCGCCTTTGCCGATCAGTCGTGCGCCGATACAATCGTGTCTGATGCGACGAGCCCTCTTTCCGGGATCATTCGACCCGCTCACAAATGGACATCTGGACATAATTCGCCGCAGCGCGCCGCTGTTTGACGAGATGATCGTCGGTGTGCTCAATAACGCCGACAAGAACCCGATGTTCACGGTAGAAGAGCGCTGCGAGATGCTCCGGGAAGTGCTGCCGTCGGTCGATACTGGCGGCTGTCTGATGATCGTCGAGAGTTTCTCAGGACTAACGGCTGAGTTTGCGCGGCAGCGAGAGGCGACGGCGATCGTTCGCGGCATCCGAGCGGTCGCGGACTACGAATACGAACTTAGAATGGCCCTAATGAACCGCCGTCTCGAGCCGATGATCGAAACCGTCTTTTTGATGGCGGGCGAGGAATTCTCATACGTCTCTTCTACTCTGATGAAGCAGGTCTTTGAGCTCGGCGGCCGTATCGAGGGACTCATCCCCGGCACCGTTGAAAAGCGGATGCGTGAGAAGAAGCAGAAATGATCAGGTCTCTCCACCACGCTCAGGTCAGTATTCCGATAGGCTCCGAGAACGAAGCACGCGCGTTCTACTGTGGCGTCCTTGGGCTGACCGAGGTTCCTAAGCCTGACTCGCTCGCTGGACGCGGGGGTTTTTGGGTCGATCTGGGTGATGCCCAGATCCATTTAGGTGCCGAGGATGGCGTCGACCGCACCCAGACGAGGGCACACGTCGCATACCTCGTGGACGACCTGGACTCTTGGAGATCAAAGCTGGCAAACGCCGGCTGCCAGATTTTGGAGGGCATACCGATCCCAGGCTACGATCGATTCGAATTTCGCGATTCATTCGGCAACCGTATCGAGTTTCTTGAAGAACGATAAGGTACACATCGTCGCCAGTCTCCGGATGTCGCCCTCTGTGCTGTAAGATTTGCAATAATGACTTTTCGCGTCTCAGAACACGTCGCGGCCATGCCGGGATCTTCCACCTTGATAGCGGCACAGGTCGCTGCTGACATGCGCGCGCAAGGGTTGGATGTGATCGATCTCTCCGTCGGAGAGCCGGACTGCAACACGCCGGAGTTTATCAAGCAATATGCTTGGGAGGGGCTGGAAAAAGGCCTCACCAAGTACACATCGACTGCGGGTACGATGGAATTTCGCCGTTCGATATCCGACTTTTATCACGCGAGCTTTGGGGCTGAGATCGATGTCACGGACATCGCAGCCGATTGCGGTGGTAAGCAGGCACTATTCAACGCCGCCTGCACGTTGCTCAACCCTGGCGATGAGGTTCTCATCCCTAAACCTTACTGGGTGACATTCCCCGCGATCGCTGCTTTCTGCGGAGCTAAGAGCGTCTTTATCGACACTGAGCCGACGGATTTTATCCTAAGCGCGCGTGAGGTCGGGGCTGCGATAACGGACCGTACAAAGCTGCTCATTATAAATTCGCCAAATAATCCGACAGGCCGTGTCATACCGCCCGATGAGATCCGAAAGATCGTGGAGGTCTGCGCCAGCCGGGGCGTTTACGTGCTTACCGACGAGTGCTATTTGTTCTTTGCGTATCCACCGGCGGTGCCCTTTACGTCAGCGACACTGCCGGCTGAGTTGAGGGAATACGTTTGCGTCGCGGGCAGTTTTTCAAAGACATATGCGATGACCGGCTGGCGGATCGGCTACACGATCGCGAATCGGCAATGGACAAAAGCAATGGTCAAGCTGCAGAGCCACTCGGCCACGCACCCGACAAGCTTTGTTCAATACGCGTGTGCGAAAGCGCTGCAGAATGTCGATCAGACTGTCGCTGCCGTCAATGAAATGACCGGTGAGTACGAGCGCCGCAAGAACTGGCTCATACCCGCACTGAATGAGGTACGCGGCTTCAAATGCGCGATGCCTGAAGGTGCTTTTTACGCCTTTGTCGATGTGCGGGAATTGATCGCCGACGGTTACGCAAGCTCAGCCGAGATCGCCGACAAGCTCCTGCGCGAATGTCACATCGTCGTCACTGACGGCGAAGGTTTCGGAGCGGACGGCTACCTGCGAATTTCCTACGCGACCTCGCTGGGTAACCTTGAGCGAGCGATTGCTGCGATGAAGGGCCTGTTCGGTTGAGCTCACCAAAAAGTGACAAGCATAGCCTTAAACCCTGTCTTGAAGGAGGTGATCCTACGTGTTCTGGGAGTGGGGGGAGTTTTTCTCTTTTTGTATCTCGCCCTCCGCGGAATAGACCTCATTAAACGCAGGATCCGGCTTCACACCACACCGCTTTGCACATGGAGCTACTCAGTTGACGAATGGAGACGCGACGCTGATGTGTACAATCTGAGTGATGTACCGAGGGGAGATGCGGAGGTGCGGGTCACACCAACGGACATTTGGATCCTTGACGACGGCCGTCCCGTCCGAAAGGAACTCGATGCTGGCTGTAAGTGCGTTACGGCCTGCAAATATGAACGGGGAATATTCTCTCTCCGTGTGCGTTGGTATGTACGGATGCCACGAGAAGGAAAAAAGGTAATGGGTTTTCACGACTACAGGCTTCCGGTGCCGACAGGGCACGAGGGCGACGCCGAGTCTCTGGTCAAGTTTTTCCGCAAACAGATGGAGGAGAACCCGCGGAAGGTCAATCTGGTTACTCCACAAGAAGGCGGTGGTTCGATCTTTGGAGAGCAGGGATTTTAGATCGACCAGCCTTCATCAGCCCCCGGTCATGATCAGGCCGATGTCCTCGGTCGATGTGGTTTTTGGATCGAGCTCGCCTACGATCTTGCCTTCGCGGATGACGAGGAGGCGATCGGCGAGAGCCGTGACCTCTTCCAGCTCAGCGGAGACGAGGAGAATGGCGGATCCAGCGTCGCGTAGGGCGATCAATTTACGATGAATGAATTCGATCGCGCCAATATCGACGCCACGCGTCGGTTGAGATACGAGCAGGAGTTTGGGGTTCAGTTCAAACTCACGGCCGATGATGAGTTTTTGCTGGTTGCCGCCTGAGAGCGAGCGAGCGGGAAGTGCAGGATTCGGCGGTCGAACATCAAAATTCTCGATGATCTCGTTGACGCGCTTATTGATCGCGGCTGAATCCATCAAACCGAGACCCGTCGCGATGGGCGGGCGGTAATGAACACCGAGGATCGAATTCTCCGCGAGGTCCGACGCGAGCAGCAGCCCGCGTTTGTGACGGTCCTCGGGAATATGTGCGATGCCGAGTTCTTTTAGGTCACGTGCGGAGCGGTTTGTGACGTTCTTTCCCTCAAACGAAATGCTGCCGCTGTCCACTTTTGCGAGTCCCGCAAGCGCCTCGATCAGCTCGGTCTGACCGTTGCCCTCGATCCCGGCAATGCCCACGATCTCGCTGGCTCGAACTTCAAAGCTAACCCCATCAACCGCGAGTCCGTGGCGGCCGTGGATCTGAACCGCGTTTACAGAGAGCACTGCTCCGCTCGGATTAGCGTCAGTTTTCTCGACCCGAAGCAGTACGTCGCGGCCGACGATCATTCGAGCGAGATCCTTGGCAGTGGTCTCGCTGGTCGTTACGTCGCCGACCTTTTTGCCATCGCGCATAACCGTAACGTCGTCTGAGATCGCGAGAACCTCGTCTAGCTTGTGCGTGATGATGATGATCGTCTTTCCCTGCGACCTCATCCGGCGCAGAATGGCGAAGAACTCCTCAACCTCCTGCGGCGAGAGCACCGCCGTCGGCTCGTCGAGAATGAGCAGCTCGGCGTTGCGGTAGAGAGCTTTTAGAAGCTCAACGCGCTGCTGCTGACCCACCGAGAGGTCCTCAATAGTAGAACCGGGATCTATGTCGAGCTTGAGCTCCTCGGAGAGGGCTCGAATGCGGCGGTTCGCCTCATCCAGGTCGAGACTCACGGCTGAGCCGGTCTCGGCACCGAGGACGATATTCTCCCCGACCGTCATGGTGTCGACCAGCATAAAATGCTGATGCACCATGCCGATCCCGAGAGCTATCGCATCCGCGGGACTGTTGATCGCGACCTTCTTACCGTCAAAGCGGATCTCGCCGCTGTCTGCCGCGTAAAACCCGTATGCGATCCGCATGATCGTCGATTTGCCCGCACCGTTCTCGCCAACGATCGCGTGGATAGTACCTTTGTTAACGGTTATCGAGACGTCTTTATTTGCAGTGACGTCGCCGAAGGTTTTTGTAATGTTCTTTAGCTCAAGCATTATTTCGCCATCGCGTCCGTGACCTTGATCTGGCCGGCTACGATCTTTTGTTTTGCATCCTCGGCCTTTGCGATCACGTCGGGCGGGATGAGGCCTTTGTTGTTCTCATCCATCGCGTACGCGACCCCGTCCTTGTCGAGACCGAAGGCGTGAAAACCACCGTCAAACTTACCGTCGAGCACCTCTTTAACTACGTCGTAAACAGCATTGTCAACGCGTTTGACCATTGAGGTCAGCACAAAACCGGGTTTGACCATGTTCTGATTCGAATCCACACCAATGACAAACTTATTTGCCTCACCCGTCTTCGGGTCGCGGCCAAATTGCTCCACCGCGTCGAAGGCACCGAGGCCAGAGTTGCCCGCGGCAGTGAATATGACGTCCGCACCGCGATCGATCTCTGAGAGCGAGAGCTCCTTACCCTTACCGGGGTTGTTCCACGCACCGTCTGTGACGCCGACGTAGTTGTCGATCACCTTGATGTTGGGATTGACCGCTTTCGCACCCTCCGCGTAGCCGGTTTCAAACCTATGGATCAGCGGAATGTCCATTCCGCCGAGGAACCCAACCACGCCTGTCTTCGATTTCGAGGCGGCGATCATTCCGACGAGATACGATCCCTCGTGTTCACGAAAAACGAGATCCGCGACATTGGGCAGCGGCTTTCCGTCCTTGTCAACGATCACGCCGTCG
>JBJMGO010000065.1:0-4065 GCA_045807825.1 Pyrinomonadaceae bacterium
GAACCAACGCCCATAAAGGAGTTTCTCAAGGTCGGCAGCGAACACGCGGGTTCATCTTGAAATAGTTCTGCGTAATCTGTGAAAATCACTCGTGCAGAATTAATCGTCCGCACACCGCTCCTAGGATACAAATGGCAGAGATACTGATCGTCGACGACGAACAAAGCTATCGGCAGCTCTTGACCCTCGTATTTCAAGAGGAAGGTCATAACGTCCGCACCGCAATGAATGGCCGGCAGGCGCTGGAGCTTATGCAGACGGAGCCGGCGAACGTCATCGTCTCAGACGTCAAGATGCCCGACATGGACGGGATCGAGCTGCTCCGCTCGCTGCGGGAGACGCAGCCTGAGATCGGCGTCGTTCTAATGACCGCATTCGCGTCGGTTGATACCGCACGCGAGGCTTTTAAGCTCGGCGCGGACGACTTTATCACAAAGCCGTTCGACGTCGAGGAGTTGAAGCTGATCGTTCGAAAGACACTCGAGAAGCAGGAGTTGATCGCCGAGAATCAGGCTTTCAAACGCGCACAGCGTGAGCGCGGCAGCGTCAAAAATATCATTGGAGCGTCGGCAAAGATGCAGGCGATCTTCCAGATGATCGAGACGGTTGCCGAGGTGCAATCCACGGTCCTCGTCACCGGCGAGAGCGGCACCGGAAAAGAGCTCGTCGCCCGCGCCATCCACGACCTCAGCCCTCGTGCGGAGAAGCCGTTTATCTCGATCAACTGCGGGGCCTTCACGGAGACGCTCCTCGAGTCCGAGCTCTTTGGATACGTGAAAGGTGCGTTCACCGGTGCCAACACAAATCGCAAAGGTCTTTTCGAGGCGGCGAATGGCGGCACAATATTTCTCGATGAGATCGGCGAGATGTCACCCGCGATGCAGGTCAAGCTGCTGCGGGTTTTGCAGGAGCGACGTGTGAGACCGGTCGGCGGCCACGACGAGATCACCGCGGACGCCCGTGTGATAGCGGCGACGAATCGCGACCTCAAACAGATGACGATGGACGGCACATTTCGCGAGGACCTCTTTTACCGCGTATCCGTCATCCCGATTGATCTGCCGCCACTCCGAGAGCGGAGCGAGGACATTCCGGATCTCGTCGCTCACTTCGTAAAGAAATTCTGCGATCAGTCGGGGAAGAATCTCACGATCTCACCAAAGACAACGCAGATCCTCGAGGCATACGCATGGCATGGCAACGTTCGCGAGCTCGAGCATACTATCGAACGTGCCGTGGCGCTCGAGCGGTCCTCCGAGATCCAGCCAGAGCAACTGCCGCCGCACGTTACCAATTACGATCCGCAGCGGCTGCAAAATGATTTCGATCTTCCGGAGACGGGCCTTAATCTCGTCGGCCACATCGAGAATCTCGAAAAAACCTATGTAGTCGAGGCACTACGCAAGACCGGCGGCAACCAGACCCGCGCCGCCGAGTTGCTCCAGATGCCGGTTCGCTCTCTCCGCCACCTTCTCGACAAACACAGCATCCGCACCCTCTCAGCTCAAATGCGGAACGGCGACTAGGTCTTCCCCTTCAGTTCCGCAAAGCCACGCGACGTGACGTGCCTTTTCTGGTAGCCTGCGCCGCTGTCCGCGGGCTATAATTCCTGCATCGGTTCCACTGTTCCTTTGTCTGAGGCACTATGAACAAAAGCCGCCGCGGCTGATGGCGGCCGCGCATTCTTTCGATATCTGATCAATAGAAAAGGGGTCTTTAAAATGAAAAGTACGGCACTAAAAAGTTGGCGTCACCTTATCACTGGCTCGGCGGCATGCACGTTGCTGATCGGCGGGCTTTTGTTCCTCCAGCAGACCGATGCACAGCGGAGGAGCATCGCCAATGTGACCGCTCCCGCACAGAATGGCGTGTATCAGCCGACGCAGCGGAAGATCGAGGCTGCCACTCCGATCAGCATCGCGGAGGCAGCGAAGATAGATGCAGGTGTCAAATACAACCGTCCATTCGCGGCGGACAGCGACGGCCCGGGCACGAGGCCCCAGGGGATGCGCGATTTGGGGGTGCCGATCACACGTGCCATCACGGATTCGCCCACGGCCATAACCGCTCCAACACCCTCTTCGTCCGGCGTTTCCGCTCCTCCGACCCAAACCTTTAAGGGTGAATACCTAAGCGGCACGACCATCCCGCCCGATACGATGGGAGCCGTCGGGACGGCATTCGTTGTCACCTCGACTAACGACCGTCTACGGATACAGGACCGTAACGGAAATGAGCTCTCCCGCGTCTCTATCACGAGCTTCTGGAACGGAACCCAGGTTAAGGGTGTCAATGTCGGGTCGGCCTTTGATACAAAGGTGCTGTATGACCGATTCAACAATCGGTTCATCCTGGTCTCGTCTCTGAATGGTCCCAGTATCAACTCGGGCCTGGGTCTAGCGGTGTCGCAGACCAACGATCCTACCGGCGTTTGGAATCGCTACACGATCGCGTCGGATCCGGCATCGACCGCAACGGCTGGACACGGCATTGATTACCCGTCAGTTGGGTTTAACAAAAACTGGATAGTGATCGACGAGAATGTCTTTAACTACACCGGCACCGGTTTCAGTACCTATTACGGCCAGCAGATCTTTGTTGCGGACAAACAGGCAGCGTATGCCGGTTCCCTTTCGAGTTTTAGTCTTTTTGAGGGGCAATATAATGCCGGTGCCGCCTGCAGTTCGAATAACACGCTCGGCTGCGGCTTTACGATGGCCCCCGCCATCGTAGAGGACAATACGACGGACACGGTCTATATGGCCGAGGACTGGGACGATACCCAGGCACAACTGCGCCTTAGCAAGATCACGGGCACACCCGCTGCGCCCGTCCTCACCATAGCGACTCAATTCCCGCAGTCCATCCAATCCTGGCGGGGCGATGCGGCACGGATCGGCACGAGCGGGGGCTATCTGCCTCAACGTGAATCCTTCAGTTACCAAGGAGCCGCGCAGCGGATCATGGCCAACGACGCACGTATCCAGAACACGGTCTACCGGGCGGGTTCGCTTTGGACGACGCATACGGTGATGCTGGCGAATACTCCGACACCCGCGGGTACTTGCGTGGGCGGCACTACCGCTGGCTGTCCAACAGATGCCATTATCGACGATCATTCAGGTATCCAGTGGTGGCAGATCAACCCGACAATAGAGACGGGGTTGTCGACGCCGCCACTGCAGCGCGGCCGCATCGAGGACACGACCGCTGATAACTGCCACGATGGCAATGCAGGTACCCGAACAACGGGTACGTGTACGAGCGTCGCTACACAGGTGGGTACGTTCTTCGCCTTCCCGAATATCAGCGTCAACCAAAATAACGATGTACTCATCGGGTTCTCGCAATTCTCTCCTCTTACACATCCCACGGCAGCCTATGCGATACGCCGCAGCTCTGACGCGCTAAATACCATGCGCGATCCGATCGCATTCCGTGATGGTCAGTCGCGATATAACATTGGCGGCGGCACCGCCAACACCACTGCGCGGCAAAATCGCTGGGGTGACTACAGCGCGGCTCAGACGGACCCTCTGGATGACACGACCTTTTGGACGGTCCAGGAGTATGCCGGCACGACGCGCAACTTTGGCATCGGCCTTGCGGGCAACTGGGAGACGTGGTGGGCGAATGTCAATCCAGCGACGGCCGCCCCTAGCACGAGCGGCAATCTCATCATCAGCGAATTTCGCCTACGTGGGCCACAAGGAGCGAATGACGAATACGTGGAGCTCTACAATCCCTCATCGACCGCGCCTGTCTATGTGAACACCACCGATAACTCCGACGGCTGGGCGCTCGCATACAGCAGCGATGGCACGACCATCACGCCTCGCACCGTGATCCCCAACGGAACGGTCATTCCGCCGAATGGTCACTTTCTGATCACCCGCGGCCCCGACAACGCTAATGGTCCAACCGCCACATACAGCCTCAACACCTACCCGGGTCGTGGCCAGCAGCCGATCTCCGGCACGACAGAGGCAGTGACCCAACGCGGTGCCGATAGCGACACGAGTTACGATCTCGACAATGCTGACAACGGTGGGTTCGCGATCTTCA
>JBJMGO010000066.1:0-12891 GCA_045807825.1 Pyrinomonadaceae bacterium
AGAATGCCCGTATCGACGCTAGGCTGCGCAGCACCTACCGCGGTCTTCGGAAAGATCTCGACCTGATGCAGTCGTACCTCAAGTCGAACCGGCCTTACATATTTGACCTCCCTATGCACCAGGTGCCGTTTGAGCTGCTGTTTCAAATAACCATGTGCGGCGGTGCAACCGATGACGCGAGACGTTTTTACGCGCAGGTGGTGTCGGAGATCGACAGTGTGCTGGAGACGTTTGTGTGGTCGGATACTGCGACCGTCGCGGACTCGCTGATGGCCACCTCTCGGGTTTACAACCTATTTCAAAATATACGGCCCGAGCAGCAGCAAGGCGCGGAATCAGATTCGACGGAGGAGCAAAGCGAATTCGCATACGATGACAAAGAGGCTGCAGAATCCGTCACAGAGGACCAGGTCACACGGGAGGAGGAGCAGCGACAGGAGCAGGACATACGAGACCTATTCAACGCCTGGAACAGCCTTGATGACGAGGGCGAGCCCGATGACCTTCAAGGTGCTGAGGCGTGGTCGCACAATGAGATGCCCGAGCAGCCGCTGGAGGGTGATGAGGTTGCCTTCGCCTACGACGAGTGGGATCGCGAGCTCTCAGATTACCGCGTCGGTTGGAGCAGGGTCATTGAGAAGCGCGTTAAGCAGGGCGATCGATCCTTTGTCGAGCTAACCCGATCGCGTTATCGCGGCGTGATCTCATCGATCCGACATCAATTTCAATTGATGAAGCCCGAGAATCTGACGCGTATCAACCGCGAGCTGGATGGCGAGGATTACGACCTCAACGCGCTGGTCGATTTTGTGATCGATCGCAAAGCCGACGGTAAGCAGGCCGAGAACATCTACACAAAACGCCTTCGCAAGCAGCGCGATGTTGCGGTGTCGATCCTGCTCGATCAGTCTTCTTCCACGGCCCGCACGATCACTCGAAATCCGATGCAGCCCTACACTCATCCGGGTCGCCGGATAATCGAGATCGAGAAGGAAGGCCTTGTTCTGATGAGTGAGGCTTTGGAGGCGGTCGGTGATGTTTACTCGATCAATGGGTTCACGAGCGAGGGACGCCGCAACGTGAAATTCTACGTCGTCAAAGATTTTTCGGAGAAGTATTCCGACGATGTTGAAAAACGTATCGGCGGCATTACTTTCCAAAACAACACGCGGCTGGGTGCCGCGATCCGCCATGCGGCGCACAAGCTGAATCGGCAAGATTCGCGTACGAAGCTTCTCATCATCCTCACTGACGGCCGTCCGTACGACCATGATTATGGTGATGCAAGGTACGCTCGTGAGGACGTGCGCGAGGCTCTTCTCGAGGCAAAAACGAGCGGCATCACGCCATTCTGCATTACGATCGACCGAGAGTCTGAGGCGGAGCTTCGGGATCTTTACGGAGATGTCGGATACACGATCATCGATGACGTACTGTCGCTGCCCGAGCGGATGCCGAATATTTATCGCCGGCTAACGAGCTAGGTACAAAAACGAGTAGATGTGCGCGAATTAGGTTATCATTCGTGCATTCGTGGCCGATTCGCGTGAAATGATAAGGAGCTACAGCGAGTTTTGGGACTTCTACGTGCAGGAGCATTCCAAGCCGGCGACGCGGGCGCTGCACTTCGTGGGCACAATGCTTGGCACGGCACTGCTTCTCTATCTCCTCGTGACGGGGCATTGGTACTTTTTCCCGCTCTTCCTTGTTGTTGGCTATGGCTTTGCGTGGGTTGCTCATTTTGTTGTGGAGAAGAATCGGCCCGCGACATTCAGGTATCCGTTGTGGTCCTTTATCTCCGATTTCAAAATGATCGGCTACATTCTCACCGGCCGGATGCGAAAGGAGGTCCAGCGCGTGATCTCGACCAATAGAGAGTAGCCTCATGGAGATAGGCTGCCGTGCACTCAGCACCTTTGTGTTGTAAGTTTTTGCTATGCCCGCTGACATTGACATAGTCAACCCAAACGCCCTGAGCTCGACCATCGAGTTTCTCACGGCGATGGTAACGCCGGCATTACTGATCTCAGCGACAGGGTCTCTCGTGCTGTCCACGTCAACACGACTAGGTCGCGTTGTCGACCGTGTAAGATGGCTGGAAGAACGGCTGACAGCGCTCATTTCTGTCGAAGACAAAGCCGGAATGCCGCTCTACGAACGTCGCGTCGAGGTCATCGTCGACCTCCTCGACAAGGTCACCACCCGCTCTCGCATACTGCAAAAAGCACTTGCGGCACTGTATTACGGACTTGGACTTTTTATTTTGTGCAGCGTCACGATCGCAGTCGCGTCGTTCGTCACGAGATACCGGTGGGTGCCCATTCCCGTCGGCGTGGTTGGGATCCTCTTTTTGCTGTACAGCGCAGTGCTGATGCTGCGTGAGACGCGAATGGCGACCGCCACGGTTAACGCGGAGATGGATTTCACATGGGAGCTCGCCCGCACGGTAGCTCCCGAGAATGTAGCGAACAAATATCGGGATCGCGGCCGCTTTCATGGAATGGGCGTAGCCCGTCTAAAAGACAAACATGTCTCCAAAGTTCCTAGCACTGCTGAAGACCGGTGAGCTCGAGCGTCGCGTCGAGCAGCTCGAGGCGATGCTGGCATCCTGCACCGTTTGCCCAAAGGACTGCGGCAATGATCGGCTGAACGATGAGATCGCCGCGTGCTATTCGGGACGCCTTCCGATAGTTTCATCGTTCACCGCCCACTTTGGTGAGGAGCCATGCCTCTCGGGCACGCGCGGAGCCGGAAACATCTTCTTCGGCAACTGCAACCTTCGCTGCGTCTACTGCCAAAACTATCAGATCTCACAAACCTGGCGAGAGCAAAAGAAGAACGAGGTCACTCACGAACGCCTCGCCCAAATGATGCTCGAGCTGCAACAACGCGGCTGTCACAATATTGGCTTTGTCTCGCCAACCCATTTCGCCCCCCAAATGGTTAGGGCTGTCCTTATCGCCGCGAAAGGCGGTCTCGAGCTCCCGATCGTGTACAACACCAATGCGTACGACTCCGTTGATGTCCTGCGGCTGTTGGATGGGATCGTCGACATTTACCTGCCGGACCTAAAATACGCGGACTCGGATGCCGGTTTCGAGTACTCGAAGGTACGTGACTATGCCACCCACGCCCGCGCCGCGATAAGGGAGATGTCGCGACAGATGGGGGCTGATCTCGTTATCGACAATGATGGTTTGTTGCAACGAGGCCTGCTTATCCGGCTGCTCGTGCTACCAAACGACATCGCAGGACTCGAGGACAATCTCCGCTGGATCCGCGACGTGCTCGGACCAAGACAGGCAATATCATTGATGGCCCAATACTACGCGACGAACAAGGCAGCGACAGATCCGCGTTACATTCTTCTCTCGCGAAAGATATCCGAGGGTGAGTGGTTTCAGGCGGTTAGCCTCATCGAGGAATTAGGCATGGACGAAGGCTTTATTCAGGAATACGAAGGCGCTTCGCATTATTATCGGCCGGACTTTACGGACCGAGAGAAGCCATTCAGGGATGTGAGGGATTTCCAGGGATGAGAAAATATGAATATAGGCGACACAGCACCTGATTTCACACTACAGGATGGCACTGGGAATGAGTGGACATTGGGCGGCCATCGCGGCAAGACGGTTGTGCTGATGTTCTACCCAGGGGACGACACTCCGGTTTGCACAAAGGAGATGTGCTCGGTGCGTGATCACTGGTCGGATTATCAGGCGACGGGGGCTGAGGTAGTGGGGATCTCGACCGACTCGGTCGAGTCACACGATCAGTTCGCGGGTAAATACGACCTGCCGTTACGCCTGCTATCTGACTCTGAAGGCAAAGTGCGGGATCTTTATGGTGCGAAGTCCATCCTTCCGGGGCGTACGGGACGAGCTGAATTCGTAATAGATCCGCAAGGGAAGCTCACCTACAAAAAAATACGTCCGATAGGCCTTTTCCGGCCATCGGACGCTGATGTGATAGCGGCGATAAAGGCGGCGAGTAGTTAGGTGAGCTAACTAACCGTGGGGCCGGGATATCCACTACCGAGGCGGGTCGCATCGCCGTCTGCGAGGGCGTTGATGAGCTCGTAGTGGAAGTAGTCGAACCTAGCTGCCACGGGTGGCTGGACGCGCTTCTCGTACATCTCTCGTGAGCGGTCGATGGCCTCTCGAAGCCTTTCGTAAATGTCGCGATGCTCACGGCCCTCCAGGACTTTCTTCTCGTTATAGAGTTTTATCTCGCTGACCAGGAGCCTCGCGAATCGGCGTGCATCGTTGTGACTGCGACGCTCCTCCTCCGGAACCTGAATCGGCAGATCTACGTTGCGATCGCTGTAGCGTGAACCACCCACTGGTACGACCGACTTCTCAGGTGCCTGAACAGTTGGAGACACCACCGCAGGTTCAAAAGCAGGAGATGGCGTTGCCGGTGCGGCCTGGAACTCCGCAACAGGCTGAAAACTCGGCTTCGGCTCGAATTGAGGTACGGGTTGGGTCTCCTGCGCGGGCTCCTCAGCCGGCTGTACGAACGGGGTTGCCTCGTGAAACTCAGGAAACTCAGCGGTCTCGTCCGCTCTCTCCGTCACAAAATTCGCCGTACCCTCGCCGGCATCGTAGCCGTTAGCGGGGGCATGTGCCGGCGGCTCCGGTTGATAGTTAGGTGTAGGCTGCTGATACTCAGGCTCTGGTTGCTTGGTTCCGAACGATCGCTCCGGCTCAGAGGCTACTTCAGCTTCCGGAAAACCTCCCTGATAGGAGACTGACTCATTGAATGAGAAATCCTGTGCCGGCTGATCGAGTGACTGTGCACTCTCTGGAACTTCCTGTTGAGTCGGCTGCGGCTCCGGAGCAGGGGCCGGTTCCTGCGAGGGCTGGACTTGAGCGGGTGCAGCAGCCGAACCGTTAGCCGCGAGCAGCTCGACCGTCAGACCCGCGACGCGGACGAGCGTCTCCAAGGCCTCACGACTTAAATGCGTGCCGTCATTCCCATAGTCCGCATATAAAACCGCAACGGCTCGGCCGCGTGCCGTCAGCGGGATCGCATACATACGGTCGGGATGACCGAAACCGAGAGGCTCGAGGAATGAAGAGTCGGCTGGGTGAACGCCAGCAGAACTTTCGACCGTGTTCGTAGAGTTGATGGCCGCGCTTAAAATCGATTGGTCAGCAATGGGGAAGTGAACTTCGCGCACAGCCTGCGCCGCATGGTCATTGGCGTCTCCAAAGACCTTCCAGCCGGCGAGATGCTCGTTCTTTATGATGAAGAAAGCCCCTCGGGGAGCGAAGCCGGCAGCGTGCGTGACCAGAGCCTTTAGAATCGACGACTGCGAATCCTTGCCGGAGATATCGTTGACCGCGTCACGGATGGCGTCATAGTTGACAGGTTGCTGAGCCGCCGCCTCGTCTTGAAGCTTCTCCGCCTCGGCGAATGCGGTGGCGGTGATCTTTGCACCCTCGTCTCGGGCAAGACGCAGATGCTCCCCGACCGAGGCGATAAAGGCCTCGTCAAACTTATTCTCCGAATCAAAACGCGCCGTAAGTGAAGCCAAGGCTTCGTCCATCGCCTGTCGCTGACGGTCAAACTCAGAGGCTACTCGCTGCTGAAATTCGGCTGTCTCCTGCTTGAGCTCGGCGATAACGCCTTTTAGATAGTTTTCGAATTCATCGCGCAGGCTGCGTTCGAGTGCTTCGCTGTTCACAATTTCTCCTCCATAGAGAATGGCTTGGTGTGCTTTAGGCCGGTGGAGTGGGTAGAGGCAACCCGAGGACTTGGACGGCGCGAGTCGGCACACACGCATCCATCAACAAAAATTATGACGAATGACAGGCATTAAAGTCAATAAATACTTTAATCCTGTTTAACTAGACGGCTACTACCGAGATCTGCGGGTCGATCTCCTCACGTATCATGTTCTCGATCGCCATTAACGTGCCGGTCAGTGAGCTGGGGCAGCTGCCGCAGGCGCCTTCGTAGCGAATGGAGAGTTGATCCTCGGCAAGATCTACGATCTCGAGCCAGCCGCCGTCGCCCGCCAAATAGGGCCGTATCCTTTCATCAAGAAGAGCCTCTATCTCCCGGAGCTGCGGGTCGTCGCCGGCAGCCGCTCCGATTGCGCCCCCAACCGCGGCGGCGGCACTCTTAGCGGCCGCAGCCTTGATCTGGACCGCCTCGGCGGCACGTATGGGAACTGCTAATGCCGGCAGGACCTCGTCCCACTCCGCATCATCGGTCTTCTCTACAGTGATCATCTTGTCCATGTAGAAGACCGAGACGACCTCTTCGATCTCGAAAATAGATCTTGCTAGCGGATCATTCTCCGCCGACTCGGCAGTTTTGAACGAGTGAGAGGTCCCGTGCGACACCGGCTCCTTGAGAATGAACTTTACGGCGTTGGGATTGGGAGTCTCCTGAATGTCGGCGATCTTTGGCATGTCGTGGTACTAACAACAGGTTCGCAAATCATTATTATTTTGTCAAGATTCCTTGGCCGGATCGACAAAAAACGGCCGCACCGCTCCGCGCGGTCGGCCGCTGTCAAGATCTATAGGAGTCGACGAGCCTGAACCTAAGAGAGATTCATTCTGTAATGTGTATGTCCTCGGTCTTGTTGACCCGACCCGACATGAACATCACACCAAAAATTACCATCAGTACCGCAAGGATGATCCCTATGATGACGTACATCGTGGTACCGAGCTTTTGAAACTCGTAAAAACAGAATGCTGCTCCGATCAAGCAGATGACGGCCAAAAGGCCGCTGAACGGACCCTTCACAAGATCACCTCCAACTCTCGCCCCTCAAAAAGGGCCGGTTTAGGAAAAGTGCCGCGAAAAATGCGCACAAGAGATGTGGCACTCGGCGTGTGTTTTCAAGCCTACTGAAATTCACCCTCATCTTACTTCCGTTTCTTTCGTAAAGCAAGGATTTTCAAGACCGGGTTTTTATCGGCGGCCGACAGTTACGACCCGTGGGATCGCCTGCAGGTCCTTGCGGAACTCGGGTGTTGCCCAATCCGGTGTATTCAACAGGTCCGCCACGGCGGCGGCCTGGTCCGCTCCGATCTCTATAAGCAGAACACCGCCGCTATGAAGGATATGACTTGACTCCACGATGAGCCTGCGAATGACGTCCAAACCGTCCGGACCTCCCGCAAGCGCGGTGTGCGGCTCGAAGTCTCTGACCTCCGCCTGCAGGTTTTCGATATCAGGATCCGGAATGTACGGCGGATTCGAGACAATGAGGTCAGGTCCTTCGTCGACGCCCGTGAGTAGATTCCCTTGTCGAAGCTCCAGGCGCTCGCCCACTCCGTGGCGGGACGCGTTTTGCGTTGCCATATCTATAGCGGCGGAGGATAGATCTGTGGCAACGGCAGTCGCCGTTGGGATCGAGTGAAGGACCGAGATCGAGATACAACCTGAACCGATCCCCACCTCTACGAACCGCGGGTTGTGGGATGTTTGAAGATGCTCGATCACTGCCGCAACGAGGATCTCCGTCTCGGGCCGTGGTATGAGCACTCCCGGAGCGACGATAAAGTCCAATCCCCAGAATTCTTGCCTCCGGGTGATGTACTGAAATGGCTCGCGCGTCTCTCGCCGGGCAACTGCGGAATCGAAAGTGCTCCATTCGATATCTGTGAGCTGGTACTCAGGGTGAGCAATAAGAAATGCCGCGGGCCGATCGAGTGCGAAGGCGAGCAGCGACGCCGCCTCACGTCTTGGCTCAGCGATATCCGCAGCTGCGAGGCGGCGAGATGCATGGCTTAGGCCTGCGTCGACGGTCATTGGTTTGCGATCGTTGCTAGGAGATTCTCGTACTCGTCGGTCACCTTTTCCCAGTTGTAATTCTCACGCACACGGTCCTGAGCTCTCTTGCGGTAACTTTCCACCATCTCCGGGTCCGACGTTACCCTCGTGAGAAGTTCCGTAAGACTATCGGCATCGGAATAGTATAGGCCCGCATCGCCCGCGACCTCGGCATTCTCTGGTGTGTTGTAGACGAGACAACAATTTCCTGCACCCATAGCCTCGATCAACGCGGGATGCGTGCCGCCGACCTCGGTGGCGTGAATATACGCCGCGCAGTTTTGCTCCAGTGCTCTCTTGTCTGCACCATAAATGGCTCCTATGAAGTCGATCCTTTCATCGTTATCGGCAAGAGATCGCAAGTGCTCTTTATACGCATCAGCGTAGGGAGCATCGCCGACAATGATCAGTTTTTTCTTGGTATCTACCTTTTTAAAACCCTCGATCACCATCGCCGCGTTATTCTCAGGCTCAAGGCGTGAGAGGTAGAGAATGTAGTCGTCAGAATCTACTTCGTACCGCTTCATTACCTCTGGCGCGGGTGAACGCCCGATCTCTGCTCCGTAAGCAATAAGTGTAGAGTCGGCGTTGTATCGCTCTTTATAGTAGTCGCGGATGACGCGTGCATCGGTTACCACCCGCGATGCGAACCAGAGCGATGCCTTCTCCCCAAATGAGTAATACAGGCGGCCGAGGGCGTTCCACTTTTTGCGATTCCGTTCCAGGCCATCCACGTTTATGGCGACGGGCGTTCCGGTCCATTCAAGGATAGGGATCAGCGGTGAATTTGCTGCGTTGCACACGAGTACCGCGTTGAATCGCCTTGGCACTGCGTTCAGCATCGACAGCAGGCTGTGAATCACCGTGTCCAGATACTTATGACGAAGCGTGGGCAGGACGACCAACTTTACACCATTAAATTCGGTGAGTTCGGGATCGACGTAATGTGATCGGCAGTAGACCGTAACCTCGTGTCCGCGTGCGACAAGTCTCTTTGAGAGCTCCTCGGCAAAGGTTTCGAACCCGCCATAGTTCGCGGGAATCCCCCGCGTGCCGATAATGGCTACCCGCATATCTATTTAGACTTAGACATCACGCGCTCGAATACCCCGAGCGTCTCTCTCGCAGCTTTTGCCCACGAGAAATTTTTCGCACGCTCAATGCCTCGCTTGGTCAGGTCTGCACGTAAATTCGCGTCATTCAACAGCCGCTGCATTGCATCGGCAATCGCATTCACATCGTATGGGTCGACCATTATTCCTGCGTCCCCGACTACCTCGGGCAGGCTTGTGCGGTCCCCCGTAATAACAGGTGTGCCGCATTGCATCGCCTCGAGCGGCGGCAGTCCGAAACCCTCAAAAAAGCTCGGATAGACAAATATCGTTGCTGCTGAATACAAAGTCGCCAAATCTTCATCGGGAACAAAACCCGTGAAGGTCACGCGGTCCGCAACTCCATATCTTGCCGCCGCGTCGACACTGCTTCCGTGAAGCCACGCAAGCTTTCCGACGAGGATGAGCGGCGGGACATCCTGTTTGCGGCTGAGCTGAGCATAGGCGGCGATGAGACGCTCGAGATTCTTTCGGGGCTGTATTGAGCCAAGGCCGAGGATGAAATCATCCGGCAAGTCGTACTTTTTGCGAATAGCCAAAAGACGCTCCGGGTCCGTTACAGGCTTTAGGAAACCTGGAGCAGCTAGATGCTCGGTGGTAACTCGCGACTCAGGCAGGCCATAGTTCCGGAGGATGTCCTGCCGCGAAGATTCGGAGCAGGTAACGATGTGGTCGGACCTATTCGCGGTGCCGCGAATAGCGAATCGCATTCGCGGCGCCTCGTGCCAGCGAAAGGTCTCAGGCAGATGTTGAAAAGAGAGGTCGTGGATGGCCGTCACAAGCTTGCATTCGATACGCCTCGGGGCATTGAACTGCACAAAAAAAACATCAGGTCTGTCGCTCTGCAGAGGCTTTCGAAAGGACCAAAGATGTCGTGCTATCCGACCACTCCCGATATCCAGGAGCTTCAATCGGACATTCGGCCATCTATCGAGGTACCGGTCCTCAGCATGCTTATCGAAGACGTAAACCGTGTAACGGTTCTGTTGATCGACAGACGCGAGACCCTCAAGAAGACCGGTTATGTACGTGACGTTGCCGGCGAGTTGTGTCCCGATGGTATGCCCATCGATCGCGATATGCATGAGGAGGTCTATCGGTCGGCAGTTTTGTTGTCAACTGAGCGAGCAGGAACTCCGATAACGACAGCACCGTCGGGCACGTCACGTGTCACAACCGCACCCGCACCGACCGTCGCATTTGCACCGATGGTGATCCCCGGAAGAATCGTCGCGTTTGAACCAATACTCGCCCGCTTTTTCACGACGGTCGGGATGACTGTCCAGTCGTCCTCATTCTGCGGTGAGCCATCGTGATTGGTTGCCCGCGGGTATTTATCATTCGTGAACATCACCCCGTGCCCCACAAAAACATCGTCCTCTATCGTTACGCCCTCGCACAAAAACGAGTGTGAGGAGATCTTACAGCGACGCCCGACCTTCACCCCCTTTTGGATCTCAACGAATGCGCCGACGCGGCTTTGGTCCCCTATCTCGCAGCCATAGGCGTTCACAAAAGAAAAGATGCGAACGTTATCACCGAGCTTTACGTCACGGAGGCGTATGTAGTTGTCCTGGACGTACTGTTCCGAGAGGTGCGTTGACATACTACAGCCGGATGGCCTCTCCTTTCCTGCTAATAGATTCCGTAGAGGCCTCGAGAATGCGCACGACGTTGAGGCCGGCGCGACCATCAGTGATTGGGGTCTCATTCTTGATGATGCAGTCGAGAAAGTCTCGCGTCGCGGTCGTAAGTGCCTCCGTCTGATCCAGCTTAGGCGAGAGCATATCGCCGGTCCTGTACTGCACTAAGGTGCTGTAGACACCCTCACGCGTGGTCACGTCAATACCCTTATCGTAGACCTTCACTTTCTCGCTCGCCTCGGTGTCGTCGTAAACGATCATCGAGCGGGTGCCGCCGATCAGAGTTCGTCTGATCTTCAGCGGGGCAAGCCAGTTCACATGAAAATGGGCGATGAGACTGTTCTCATATTCAAGAGTAAGGTATGCGATATCCTCGACACCGTTCCCAACATGACAGGTACCGACGGCTGAGACGCTGATTGGCCGCTGGTCCAGGAGGTAGTCAGCAACGGATAGGTCATGCGGAGCGAGATCCCATATTACGTTCACGTCATGCTGAAAGAGACCCAGGTTCACCCGCACAGAATCAAAGTAGTAGATCTCGCCGAGGCGACCCTCCGAGATCAGCTCCTTCATCTTTCTCACCGCGCCGGTGTAGATGAAGGTATGGTCGACAAATAGCTTCAGTTTTTTTTTCTCAGCGAGCTCGATCAGCTCCTCGGCCTCGCGAGCACTTGCTGCCATCGGCTTTTCGATAAAGCAGTGCTTGCCTTGCTCCAGCGCGCGTTTAGCTAACTCGAAATGTGTCGAAACGGGCGTTGCGATAACGGCGATGTCGACGTCTGCTCGATCGATGAGTTCCGTCGCGTCGCATGACGTCTCGATGCCGAAGAAGGATCGGCGCATGACGCTGAGCCTCTCTTCGTCGAGATCACACGCGACCACAGCCTCGATCTCATCATGAGCGAGGAAATTCCGAATAAGATTTGGTCCCCAATATCCGGCGCCGATAACCGCAGCTTTCATCTTAATAGCCGCCCTTTGCAAGGAGCATCACAGGGAGCGTCTTAAAAATTATACGCAGGTCGAAGAGCGGCGACATGTTATCGATGTAAAAAAGGTCGAGGATCACCATGTCATTGAAATCGACTGCCGACCTTCCTGCCACCTGCCAAAGCCCAGTGCAACCGGGCTTGATGGAGAGACGCCGCCGATGCCATTCCTCATATTGTTCAAGCTCGTATGGCATGCACGGCCGTGGGCCGACAAGACTCATCTCGCCCGCAAGAACATTGAATAGCTGCGGCAGCTCATCCAGACTCGTCTTTCGAAGAATGCGTCCGATCCTCGTGATACGTGGATCGTCGGTCATTTTCCTAACACCCTTGCGGCTGCCGCCAATGAACTCCGATGCAAAGTCCCGGTGTATCGCCTCGTCGGCTCCATCGTGCATGGTTCGGAACTTAAAAAAGGTGAAAGGTTCACAATCCTTTCCGATCCTCGTCTGCTTATAAAGCACACGCCCGGTTGACGTCATCTTTATCATAAGTGCGATGACGAGCATCGGCAGGGCAAGCACCAGCAGGCCCACGAGCGTGAGAATCACGTCGAAAACGCGCTTATAAACATTGAATAGCGTGTTGTCGTAGTTCTGCGGGAGCTTTACGATCGGGACGCCAAGGTACTTTTCGAGAAGTACTTTTTCGGGGATGATGTTGTAGAGCTCTGAGACTAGACGGACATTGGCGCGGGTCGCCTGGGCCTGATCGATTATCGTCAGCAGCGCGGCGTGCGTCACATCGCTCTCGGCGATGATTATCTCATCGATGTCGAGGGTATTCACGAGGTTATCCAGATCAGCAAGGCTGCCAACGTTCTCGATCTCGCCGAAGATACGCTCACCCGTGGCGGTGCCATTGTTAACGAAACCCGCCACTTCGAAGCCGTGAGTCTCGTCGTAGGCGATCTGTGCGGCGACGGTCTTCGCAGTCCGGTCCTCACCAATGATCAGAACGCGGCGGCGAAGGATCTTTGTCCTGGAGGCGAACGGGAATGCCCGCCGCACGACAATTGTCCTGAACGTCATCACGAGCACAATGCTGATCCCGACGAACATCGCGAGGACGAGCCGCGATTCTACAAAGTCCAGTCTCTTGAAGATGAACGTGATGAGGATCAAGCCGAGCAGGCCATAAACGAGGGACTTGCCGATGGCGATAAGCTGCCTGCCGAATGACATGAAAAGATCTAGCTTGTAGAGTCCGAAATGCTGAAAGATCACGATCCAGATGAGCGAATACACAAGGATCAACGCTCCCTGTGTCCTCACGAGGGGCCGCGACAGCAGCTCCATCAGCGGGACATTATGAAACCTGATCAATATCGCGACGGTCCATGAG
>JBJMGO010000067.1:0-13013 GCA_045807825.1 Pyrinomonadaceae bacterium
CACTAAGGAACGCGACTACGACGAGAATCCAAACCAGTTTCTTAAGATACATTGTGCTGATGAGCGCCGCCGGACGAACGCTAGTAGATACTAAAGCTGTACTCAACCCTGTTTGTCATCGGCTGCAAGGCGTTTGCACCGCTGATCGGTGGCAGGTACTTCATCCGAAGAGCCGCAAAAACAGCTTGCCGAAGAAGTCCTTCACCAATGCTCTTATGGACAGAGATCTTTGTTACAAGTCCTGCCGGGCCAAAAGTTACTGACAAAAGTATGTCGCCCGAGGTGTTGCTCCCGCGAGCAGCACGGGTGAATGTCGGTAACGGCTTGAGGAGGATCACCAGCTTATCGGAGCCGGTGAGATCTTCCGTCTTTGCCTGGGCTGGGACAGAGCGGACAGGAGGGTGCAGATCGATCTCGAGTTTTGTGGCTGGGACTGCGGAGAATGTTTTAATATCCTGGCCAGCATCATGAGCAACGCCGGGTGTGAACTGCAATGAGTCCAGAAACCGCTTCATCTCTGGAGTCTGAGCGTCTCGCGCTGCCGCCGTCACTATATAAACGAAGTTCTTAGAATATAGATACCGGCGTTGGATAAAGCCAGCGTCTCGATCGCCACTCAGTGACTGAGCGGTGTAGTCGTGTAACTTTTGCTTAGAGGTATGTAGATTCTTGAGGAATCTTTTATCCCCCTCCTCAAGATCGTCAAGTGAATCCTTTGACGCTTGATACGATTCGACACTTACCAAGGTGCCATTGACGACACTGCTCAGCAGCACCATCTTCTTCATCGCGAACTCCTCTCGCGCCCTTGATAGGACAAACCCGTCATCGTCGCGAAAACAAATCGTTCCCGCAGGCATCTCGATCGAGAATTCGTGGTTATCGGATTGAAATGTGGTCCATTTTTCTGTGCTTTGTTGGCAGAAAACGCTCAAGCACAAGAACAAGAGCAACAATGGCAGGTTGATAACACGCCTCATGATCGAGGCATATTAGCACGAAACACGGGTCAACTTTTAGCTCGCTTATGGCTTGAATGGCAGGTCGATCACGGCACCGTCCCGACGTACGCGGACGGACTTGCCGCTAACGAAGGCTTTGAAGCTTGTCTTTTCGCCGACAGGCTGTCCATTGAGTGCCTCAATAATGTCGCCTGCACGTACACCGGACTTAGCAGCAACAGTGTTCGCATCGACAGAATTCACCTGCCAGTTGCCATTCCATCCGGCATGAACGCCGATCGCTTCAAAGATCATGGTGACTGGGATCTGACCGCCGAGACCGCTGGAGTCGCCTGTCCTTCGCTGCGGAGGATCAACCGTTTTTGGCAACAGTCGGTGAGCGTCTTTGCTGGCCTCGTCGATGGAGCCACCTTGCTGTGTGGACTCAACGGTTTTGGTATCTCTCGGCTGCTTGCCGGCGGCCAGAGTGTCCGGGATGATCTGCGGCGCGGCCGTGGGTGCGGGCACAGCAACTTGGGGAGCTTTAGTATTCGGCGGCGCGCCGGTGGTGACTGTGTTAGTAACTTGGGTAGAAGCCGGAGCGACGCTATTGGTATTTAAAGAACGGATACCGAGATACCCGCCAAAGCCAAGCACCGCAACAGCGGCAACTCCGATCCAGATCGGGCGCCAAATGCTGCTGGGGCGCTCTTCACTTCGCGCCACGATCCGCGAGCGAACACGCGTTTCAAAGTCGCCGGGTGCATCGACGTGAGGGAGCGTGCCGATGAGCTCCGCAATCCGCTGTCCATCTAAATTGTCTCTTTTATTGTCCATCAAAAATAACTTTCCAGCTTATCTTTGAGCAGTCCGCGTCCGCGGCTGATCCTCGATTTTGTGGTGCCGAGCCCAAGCTGCATGATCTCGGCGATCTCCTCGTACGAGCGGCCGTCAACATCCCTGAGGACGACGGCAACGCGATACTTTTCCGGCAATGACGCGATCGCACGTGCGATCACCTGGCTACGCTCGTCGTCCTCAAGCTCCGCATCGGCAAGCCGCCGGACGTCAGGCGGCTGAAACTCCGTGTCGTCACCTTCCTCGGTCTGAAAGAGGCCGGTGAGCGACAGCACCCTTCGCCGCTTACGACGTCGCAATTCGCTGATCGCGAGATTCGTCGCGATGCGATAAATGTACGTCGAGAAGGCAAATCCCGTGTGATAACGGTCGAGCGCGAAATACACCCTTACAAAGGTCTCCTGCGCGAGATCGACCGCCTCCTCGTAATCATTCAAAAATCGATAGAGATAATTCGTTATCGGCGAGCGATAGCGGGTCATCATCTCTGCGAAAGCGGCCTCGTCACCGCCTCGCGCGGCTTCTATGAGTGCGTGATCGGAGGAACGCTCTTCAGCCACGGGCAGACTCCTCCCGTTCCTGGCTGTATCTCCGACGCTGTCCGCGGCCATGCATTCATACTATTTAGAGCGAAATGCCCCGTAAAGCCAAACCGCATCCCGCTCTATTTCACACGCCTGACAAGGGCGGTTGTTGCGCAAATCTTCAGCTCACCGTCGGGCGGATCGTCATCACGAGGAATACCGTCCCGTCCTGACCAGGCAAGCGAAGCGTGCCGATCAGGGTCGGTGTATTCTCGCTGATGCCGACGTGAACGAGATTAATTCCTATCTGTTCGTAATTGATAACAGGGCCCTTACCGCCTCCGTCGATGATTCGCTCACCGACAACAACGGGCACACGGGCGCCAAAGCGGAACGAGTCCGCCTGCAGGCCTCTTGACTGGGGCACTGCGTGCAAGTTTCGCAAGGACCAGTCGATAAAGGTCTGTGATGTGCTTTGACTTCCCTGACCGTTGATGTCCGCCACGCTTTGATATTCGAACTGACCGTTGATCGCGAGCCGTCCGATAAAGGTGCTCGTGAGCTTGTAATTTGAGAATTCGAAATCCGACCTTATCTGCCGCGTAACAGCGGATAGGTTTTGCGGCAGCTCGCCCTTTGCCGCTCCCGCGTTAGAGCCAACTACGAGTTGGAGCACTACGTCGTAATTCGTGTTGTTAGAGGTCTCCTGTGCCGCGGCTGTTATGCAGAGAACTAGAGATGCTGCAAGCACAAACGCTGCGATCTTTAGCGAGGTGAGGTGGATCATTGATTGTTAAACCTCCAAGTCGAATCCGGGGGGAGACATCGATAACACCGCTTGAACTTACAAAAGTTGCAAAAAAGAAAAACCGCGTCCTGGAACGCGGCTCTTTCTTTAGAACTCTGCTATCCGATCTAGCCCGCAGTGAACATGCCCTCGTCGATCTTCTGCCCGAATGTCACCGTGCCGATCTCGCTTGACTCGATCTCCTTATCATTCGCCCACAGGGTGGTCCTGAAAGGCACGAGCGTCCCCTGAGCGTAGTTGTAGTCGTAGAACCTTCGTTTGTAGTGGACTCCGCCATCATCGTACTCAAGCATCATCACGCGATATGTCTTAGCACTGATGTAGAAGCGGGTCTTCACCTTGTCCGTATCAGTTAGATCTACGATCACATAGTCCACGCCCATGATCTTGTCACGCGAGGCGATCTCGAGTGTCGAGCCGTTCTCCTTATATCTTAGGAGTGCATCCAGACCATGTACGATCTGATTCTGAAAAGCCTTTGCGACATCCTCGCGAGGGGTAAAGACGTTGTTGTCATAAACGCCAGTGACGCTGCCGCCATTGTATAGGAGCGAATAACGTGCGTTTGAGAACTGCTGATCCAGACGGATCTTTTCTTTACCAAGGGTCTCGCCGCGGAGAATAAAGCGTTGATACTTCGCCTCCTCACGTTTGCCGTCGGCTCCGGTGTAGCTCGTCGTCCCAACTTCTTGAGTCGTCTTGCGGATCTGGGCAAGCCGATCTCTAACGCCGTAAGCGAGTATCGACACTTCGGCCACCTGGTCGGCCGTCATGTCTTTTGGATCGATCTTCTGCGGCGTCGGAACGGGCGTGGCCTTTGTCCTAACGAGTGGCTGGCTGCTGCCACCCTGCACGGCCTGCCCATTTGTTAAGCCGGTGGCGAGCGACAGAGCAGCCACGGCAAAAACCGCCGCGATACGCACGGTCGCCGGTATTCTCGTCAAAAAGGCGGGTGTTAACACAAACGCGGATTGTAGCATAGGACCAAAAAAGACCCGCAACGGGAGAAGTCCAGTCGCGGTATGGAATTGATGTTACCCGACCTTTAAAAGATGCACGAATTGGCGGATTTCGTATCACGCGATCTATCTTATCTGTAAGATGCACGTTGCCCTTTATGAGCCCGAGATCCCGCCGAACACCGGCAATATCGCCCGACTTTGTGCGGCGACGGATACCGGTCTTCATATAGTGGGCGTCACGGGTTTTCGAATGGACGATCGGGAACTGCGGCGTTCCGGCCTGGACTATTGGCAGCACGTCCGTCTGCACAGGCACGTGGATGTCGAGGAGCTTTATCGGGCGCTGCCGGATTCGCGGTTCGTCTATCTCACCACCAAGGCAACAAAGCCATATTGGGAATGGCAATTTGACGAGAATGACTGCCTCGTCTTCGGACCTGAAACGCGAGGCCTGCCCCAGGCCGTCCGTCTCGCAAACACAGAACGGTGTCTCACCATCCCAATGGCGAACGGCAATGTCCGCAGCCTAAATCTCGCCACCAGCGTCGGCATTGTGCTGTATGAGGCGATACGGCAAGTGAATTATCACGGATCCACCGTCTCTGCCGGTCACCAATGATACAAACCTTTACCTTTTTGTAGGGTTTTGGACACCCTTCAAAGCCGCGAAGACGTCTAAGCTATGGTGCAAAAAACATGAGCCTCTCATGGGTGGGGTATTAGATGTTATGAGATCAATAAGGTCATTATTTTTAGCAGCGATAGCAGTTGTAGGTATCTTCGGAACCGCCGCTTTGGCGCAGAGTGGATCGATCGATAACCAGATCTACCACAAGGTTCGAGGTCTCACGTACTACAACACTTTCGATTACATAACTTGGCAGGTAAACGGCAGCACCGTTACCTTGAACGGCAAGGTCGCGACGCTTGGAACACGAAGTGAAGCGGCACGTGCGGTAAAGGACATTCCTGGCGTGAGAGAGGTTGTTAACAACATCGAGGAGCTGCCGCCGTCATCATTTGACGATCAGATCCGACGCCGGGCGCTGTTTGAGTTCACACAGCATGGACCGGGGCAGTACTTTGGATGGCCTAATCCGGATGTTCATATCATCGTGGAGAACGGCCGCATGACGCTCGAGGGCTACGTCGCAAGAAAGTCGGACAGCGACATGCTCAATATTCTGGCAAACGGGATACAAGGTGTGTTCGAGGTAACGAACAATCTGAAGATAGGCGAACGTCCAAAGGCTTAAAGATCAGATCAGTGTGCTTTGAGAAAGTCGGGTTTTGGCCCGGCTTTCTTATTTACACGCAGGACGGGTCTCATAGCAGACGGTAGAATAGCTCTAATGCCCACATCGGATTACGCAGCCGGAGATGTCATCGACGTGCGCGTGGAGCGGATCGTTCCACGCGGCTACGGCATCGCATTTGCCGAGAGGCTAACGATCCTGGTCGCTCTCGCCGCCCCCGGAGATGAGCTGACGGTAAGGCTGACGGAGGTCAAGAAGCGTCTCGCATTCGCAGAGATCCTCAGCGTAAATGTATCTTCACCGCTGCGTCAACAGCCACCGTGCCCGTATTTTGGCGAGTGCGGCGGATGTGACTTTCAGCAGCTAAAGTACCAGGCACAGCTCGAAGCAAAGGTTGGTATCATTCGCGACTCGCTGCACAGGATCGGCAAGATCGAATTCGATAAAGAGATCACGATCGTTCCGTCGCCGCCGCTGGAATACCGTTCGCGTGTGCGCTGGCAGGTAGATCGTGAGGAGCGGCGATTCGGCTACTTTAAACGCGGCTCACACAGCGTCATTGATGTCGAACTGTGCCCAAAGATCACGCCGGAGTTGAACTCGCTGCTGACGGACCTACGCGACGATATCCACTACGATTCCCCCGGCTCCCCTTACCTCGAGATATCGGCCGTCAGGGGCGATGACTGCGTATCCGTACTGAGCACCAAGGCCGACGAAGCTCCTCGCAACGTGAGTTGCACGCTCGGAGGAGAAACTTACACCTACTCGGCTGAGACATTCTTTCAAGCGAATAAGTTCCTTATCCCACAGTTGATCGATGTAGCGATCAGCGAGTCGAAAGGCAAAGTCGCTTTCGATCTCTACAGTGGTGTTGGGCTTTTCACACTGCCGCTCGCACGCAGATTCGGTAACGTGCTCGCCGTTGAGGAGCATCCGTCGTCGTCCGCGATGTGCCGCCTCAATCTCGAGCACGCCGGCCTCACAAACGCTACCGCCGTCACCCGCAGCGTAAAAACATTCCTCGCCGACAACCGCACTCCCGAGGTCGATCTCGTCCTCCTTGATCCTCCACGAGCCGGCACGGAGAAGGGCGTCATTCATTTGATCGCGAAGCTAAGACCACGGCAGATCTCCTACGTCTCATGTGATCCGTCGATACTCGCTCGCGACCTTCGAGAACTCATCGATGCAGGCTATAAGATCGACTCAGTTACTGCTCTCGATCTTTTTCCGCAGACCCACCATGTAGAGACTGTCGCTCGTCTTTCCATCAGCTGATCGTCCGCTCTGTGTAGCGCACACAACTGAGTATTCCACATAACAGAAACAGCTACGCTCGCTTCCGCATTATGTCTGTGCAACCTGTAGAGGTATTTGAGATCGCTTTCGCCGGTGATAGCTGTCATCGCAATGTGGGAGGAGATGAGGAGCATTCGACTAGAGCTAAAAACGATCGGCCTTCTGCTCGCGGGCATAATTTCGCTGACTCAATTGACCTGCACGGGCGACAAGAAAGCGCGCCCGGGAATGTTCCTCGAGATGAACGGCAAGATCGCGCCAAATCCCGCCGCGATGCCGCAAACCGAAGACGGCCAATGGCCGATGGCGGCCAAGAATTTTCAGAACACCCGCTTCTCCGGACTCAACGACATCAATACATCGAATGTGGGCCAGCTAAAGGTCGCTTGGACCTTCTCGACCGGTGTTGACCGTGGTCAGGAGGCGGCGCCGATCGTCGTTGGCGACACGATGTACGTCGTCACTCCGTATCCGAACACCCTCTACGCTCTCGATCTCAAAAATAGCGGAACGATGAAGTGGAAGTACGAGCCGAATCCGGAGCTCGCGTCGCAGGGCGTTGCATGCTGCGATACGGTCAATCGCGGCGCGGTATTCGACAGCGGAAAGCTCTTTATCAATACACTCGACGGCAACACGTGCGCCGTCGACGCCGCAACGGGTAAGCAGGTTTGGAAAACAAAACTCGGAGACATCAACAAGGGCGAGTCGATCACAATGTCGCCGCTCGTAGTTAAGGGCAAAGTGATCGTCGGCAATTCGGGAGGTGAATTCGGCGTTCGCGGGTGGATCACGGCTCTCAATGAGAATGACGGCAGCATCGCGTGGAAAGCGTACAACACGGGACCCGACACCGACGTGCTGATCGGCGCCAATTTCCACCCGTACTACCAAATGGATCAGGGCCAGGACCTTGGCCTCAAGACGTGGCCGCCGGACCAATGGAAGATCGGCGGCTCAACCGTTTGGGGCTGGGTTTCCTACGATCCCGATAGCGACCTGATCTACTACGGTACCGGTAATCCCGGCGTCTGGAATCCTGAGCTGCGGCCCGGTGACAACAAGTGGGGATGCACCATCTTTGCCCGCAAACCCGACACTGGCGAGGCCGTGTGGGCATACCAGATGAACCCGCACGATCTCTACGATCATGATGAGATCAACGAGAACGTCGTTGTCGATCTGCCCATCAATGGGCAAACGCGAAAGGTACTCATTCACCCCGGACGAAACGGCTTTATGTACGTGATGGACCGAACGACGGGCCAGGTCTTGTCGGCTACCTCGTATGTCTATAACACTGCCGCAAAGGGCGTCGATCTGCAGTCCGGGAAGCTCATTCCAAACGAAGAAAAAGAGCCCAAAACAAACAAGGTCATTCGAGAGATCTGCCCCGTCGCTCCTGGTGCCAAGGACTGGCAGCCGACGGCGTACTCGCCTCAAACAGGTCTCCTGTACGTGCCGCACCAAAACCTCTGCATGGACTACGAGGGCACCGAGGCAAATTACATTGCAGGGACGCCGTATGTCGGTGTCAACACAAAGTACTACGCCGGACCTGGCGGGAACGAAGGCTTTTTCACGGCGTGGGATCCGGTCAACAACGCCCCGGCGTGGCAGATCAAGGAGAAGTTCCCAGTCTGGAGCGGCACGGTCGCGACCGCTGGCGACGTCGTTTTTTATGGAACGATGGAGGGATGGTTCAAGGCAGTGAACGCGAAGACTGGCGATCTGCTGTGGCAGTTCAAGACCGGCAGCGGCATTATCGGCCAGCCCGTGACATATAAAGGTCCGGACGGCAAACAGTACGTGGCCGTTCTCTCCGGCATCGGCGGCTGGCCCGGCTCGATCGTGTCAGGAGATCTTGACACCGACGACGACACAGTTTCGAACGGCTGGGGAATCGCGATGCGCGACCTGCCAAACGTGACTACGAAGGGAGGAACGTTGTATGTTTTCTCGCTTCCATAAGAACTGGCCCACGAAAGGGCACGAAAGACACGGGACGCGACGACTTTTCTCGTCGGCCGCATGCGTCCTCCTCGCGACGATCCCTGTCGTCTTATTCTCCGCTTGTACGACACAACGGGCGCAGTCGGAGACTTGGGAAAAGCACTACATAGATCCGCCGCGACAAAAAAAGATACCCGCATCCGAGACGGCGCTTCGCGTCTGTGCGGACCCGAATAACCTTCCATTCTCGAACCAAAAAGGCGAGGGATTTGAGAACAAGATCGCCGAGCTCATCGCCGCCGATATGCACAGGCCGGTAGAGTACACGTGGTGGGCACAGCGAAGGGGTTTTTTTCGCAACACCTTGAAAGACGGCAAGTGCGACGTCGTGATGGGTGTGCCCGCCGCATTTGAGATGGCGGCGACAACGAGATCGTACTACCGATCGACATACGTTTTCGTCACTCGTAAGGACCGCAAGCTCGACATCAAGTCATTCGACGATCCACAGCTAAAGACGCTGAAGGTCGGAGTTCAGATGGTCGGTGACGACGGTACAAATACTCCGCCGGTCGCGGCGCTAAACAACCGCGGCATCGTCGAGAACGTTCGTGGCTACACGCTGTACGGAGATTACACAAAGGACAGCCCGCCGCACGAGATCATAGCCGCCGTTGCAAATAAGGACATCGATGTTGCGGTCGTGTGGGGACCGCTTGCGGGTTACTGGGCGACAAAGGAGAAGGTGCCGCTCGAGATCATACCGGTTTCGCCGCAGGTCGATCTGCCGTATCTGCCATTTGTCTTTGACATCTCCGTCGGCATCAGACGCGGCGAGGACGATCTCAAGAACCAGATCGAGGACGTGCTCGCTCGTCGGCACGGCGAGATCGACAAGATCCTGGATTCCTATCACATGCCGCGCCCTGAGGCGGCGAAGGAGGGCGTGTGAGGGAGCTGAAAACGATCATCTTTGCCGCATTTTTCATCGGAGCAGGTTTGATCCTCGCCTGCGAGCGCGAGGAGCGGGGATTCCGCGTGAATACGCCGGATTCTAATCGGATCAATTCAAAGGAACTAACGAGTTTCCAGGCTGGCGAGATGGCTCCTACTCCGGTCACTCAAAACGATTACGAGAACAATGCTCTGGCAATGAGCGCGGGCAAGCAGCTCTTTTCACAGATGAACTGCACCGGCTGTCACGCACACGGCGGCGGCGGTATCGGGCCGCCGTTGATGGACGACAAGTGGATCTACGGCAGTCAGCCGGAGCAGATCTTTTCGACCATCGTTGAGGGCCGTCCGAATGGGATGCCGTCCTTCCGCAACAAGCTACCGGACTACCAGGTCTGGCAGCTCACGGCGTACGTCCGCAGCATGAGCGGTCAGGCGAAGAAGGACGCTGCTCCGGGTCGTGACGACGACATGCAGATGAAGACGCCGGAGAATTCCACACAGACGCAAAAGCCAAAGAACGTCACAGTTCCCAAATCTGCGGAGGAGAAGCAATGACACGGCGGCAGCTTGCCAGCCTGGTCCTGCTTTTAGGAGTGGGGCTGACAAGTGCCGCCTGTGGCGGCCGGCAATCTGCCCTCGATGCCGCTGGTATACAGGCGGAGCGTCTTGAGTCGCTGTGGTGGATATTCTTTTGGATCACGGCGGTCGTTTACGTGGTCGTGATGATCATGCTGATCATCGCGTGGATAAGGGTCAAGAGGTCTAACGAAAGAGATCTCCCCGACACCATTCCGGACGTAACGCGGGAAAAGCGTGCGACACGTATCGTAGGCGGAGCAGTCGTCGTTACGGTGATCACGCTTTTCGTGCTGATGGTCACGAGCTTTCGCACCGGTCGTGCGATCAACACGCTCGGTGAAAAGCCGCCTGATCTGTCGATCAAGATCAAGGGCCATCAATGGTGGTGGGAGGTCGAGTATCAGGACGACGTCAACCAGTCAAATAACGTGACGACGGCGAATGAGCTTCACGTCCCTGTCGGCCGCACCGTCAAGATCATGCTCGAGTCGGCTGACGTGATCCACAGCCTGTGGATGCCGAACCTGCACGGCAAAAAAGACCTCGTGCCGATCTATCCCACGACCTTTTATTTTGAGGCGGACAAGCCGGGCAGTTACTGGGGGCAATGTGCTGAGTTTTGCGGCTATCAGCACGCCAAGATGCGGATCGCGATCACTGCGGAGTCGCCTGATGACTTTCAAACCTGGCTCGATGCCGGACGCCAAACGCCGCCGCCGCCAAAGGACGGCACGATGGAAAGCCGCGGCCGCGACATTTTCCTACAGAGCGTCTGCACACAATGCCATACGATCTCCGGCACGAACGCCAGCGGCCGGGTCGGACCAAATCTGACGCACATCGCGAGTCGTCCGTACATTGCTGCCGGCTCACTGCAGAACACCGGCGAGAATCTCGAGGCGTGGATAACAGATCCGCAGCACATAAAGCCCGGCGTCTACATGCCGATGAACCAATATTCCGATCAGGATCTTTTGGCACTGACAACGTACCTGAAAAGCCTGAAATAGATGACCAAACAGGAGCTTGAAAAGAAGCAGTCCTCCAATATCACACCCGAGGTGATCGAGTCCGAGCGTGCGATCCTGGAGGAGACATGGGACTACGGCAGGGGGGTTTACGCGTGGCTGACGAACTGCAATCACAAGGCTGTTGGTATCCGCTATGTCGTCACGGCATTCATCTTTTTTGTCATTTCGGGTGCACTAGCTGTCGTGATGCGGACGCAGCTTATGCGTCCGGAGAATCGGGTTCTCGGGCCGGACATGTACAACCAGTTCTTTACGACGCACGGCTCATCGATGATGTTTTTGTTCGCCGTGCCAGTGATGCTCGGAATGGGAATCTATCTCGTGCCGCTGATGGTAGGGACTCGCGAGATCGCCTTTCCGCGGGCCAACCTTTACGGTTATTACGTCTACCTCTCATCCGGGATCCTGGTCTTTACCGCTTTGCTCCTGAACATTGGTCCCGACGCGGGATGGTTTGCTTATGTGCCGCTCTCCGGGCCGGAGTACGGTATCGGGAAACGCGTCGATGTCTGGTCCCAGATGGTCTCACTTACAGAGATCTCGGCCCTTGTCGTGGCGGTCGAGATCATCGTCACTATCTTTAAACACCGGGCACCCGGGATGTCGCTGAGCCGCATGCCGCTGTACGTTTGGTCGATGCTCGTGACGAGCTTTATGGTCATCTTTGCGATGCCGGCGGTGATGCTCTCGTCGACACTGCTCTCTATGGACCGGCTATCCAAGGTCTCAACCCACTTCTTCAATGCGGCTGAGGGCGGCGATCCGCTGCTGTGGCAGCACCTGTTTTGGTTCTTTGGTCACCCAGAGGTTTACATCATCTTTTTACCGGCCACCGGGTTTGTATCGATGATAATAGCAACCTTTGCACGGCGAAGGGCTTTCGGCTACACACCGCTCGTGATGTCGGCCATCGCTACGGCGTTCATTGGTTTTGGCGTGTGGGTGCACCACATGTTCGCAACGCCCCTACCGCAGCTCGGGCAGTCGATCTTCACCGCATCGAGCCTCCTGATCGTGATCCCGAATGGCGTCCAGATCTTTTGCTGGGTGACGACGCTGTGGCTCGGCAAGTGGAATCTCAAAGCTCCTCTTGTCTGGATCCTCGGCTTTTTTGGCATCTTTGTCATGGGCGGGCTGACGGGCGTGATGCTAGCCTCCGTGCCACTCGACACGCAGCTTCACGACACGTTCTTTGTGGTCGCACACTTTCACTATGTGCTGATCGGCGGAGCTGTCTTCCCGTTGTTTGGGGCGATCTATTATTGGTTCCCAAAGATGACTGGCCGAATGCTCAACAACACCGCCGGCATCGTGAACGCGGTGCTGATGTTCATCGGATTTAACCTCGTCTTTTTCCCGATGCACATCCTCGGCCTCAACGGCATGCCGCGTCGCGTCTACACCTACGTCGCCGAAACGGGCTGGGGAAACTTGAACATGCTCGCAACGATGGGTGCGTACCTGATGGCTGTTGCTGCCCTCGTCTTTGTCGGGAATGTCATCTACAGCCTGCTGCGAGGTCCGATCGCGGGTGATAACCCGTGGGGAGCCGACACACTCGAGTGGTCGCTAACCTCGCCGCCGCCGATCTACAACTTTCAGTACATTCCCGAAATCGAGGGGCCGAACGCGTTGTGGGACATGACGGAGGACCACGCAGTAGTTACGGGTCTGCATCTGCACAGCCGTGAATTCCTCCACACGACGATCCACGACGCCTCACCTGAAAAGCGTCACCAGACGCATGGGCCGTCGATCTGGCCGCTGCCGACGGCGATCGTAACGGCAGGTGGATTCATTACGTTCATGTTCACCCCGTGGTCGGTACCGGCGGCGATGTTC
>JBJMGO010000068.1:0-3631 GCA_045807825.1 Pyrinomonadaceae bacterium
ACAAAGTTATCAAACAGCGGATGCGCCGCGAGTGGCTTTGACTTGTACTCCGGGTGGAACTGGCAAGCGACAAAGTACGGATGCGTCTCGCGCGGCAGCTCGATCATCTCGACGAACTTACCGTCAGGCGACACTCCGCTGAAAACAAATCCTTCTCTCTCGAGCGGTTTCCGATACTCGGGATTAAATTCATATCGATGCCGGTGCCTCTCCATGATGGTGGGTGAGTCTTGATAGATGTCGCGCGCGAGCGAGCCTTCTTTAAGCTCGCATTCCCAGGCCCCCAAGCGCATCGTGCCGCCGTATTCGTCAACGCCGACGAGATCGCGAAGCTTGAATATGACCGGAAACGGCGTCTCCTCATTGAATTCCGTCGAATCCGCGTCACGCAGGCCGCACGCGTTCCTCGCGTACTCGATGCACGCAGTCTGCATTCCGAGACAGATCCCAAAATACGGCGTCTGCGATTTACGCGCATAGTTGATCGCGCGCAGCATACCTGCGATGCCACGCTTGCCAAAGCCGCCCGGGACAAGGATCGCGTCGTAATCTTGCAGGTCCGTCTCAAAATCATCCTTCATCAAGTTTTCGCTCTCGAGCCAATTCACATTGACGCGAAGGTTGTTTGCCACACCGGCGTGGGTCAGTGCCTCACGCAGCGACTTGTACGAGTCCTCGAGTTCGACATACTTTCCGACGATAGCGATCTTGACGGTGCCGCCGCTCGGCTCTTTGATGGTCGAGACAAGCTCCCGCCACTGGCGAAGGTCGCCGCTCGGAAATTTCTCTTTTAAATGCAGGTTGCCGACGATCAGGTCGTCCAGACCCTGCTCGTGAAACGCGAGCGGCACCTCGTAGATCGTCGGCACATCGAGCGCCGAAACGACCGCGTTCTCCTGCACGTTGCAAAACAGAGCGATCTTCCGCCGCAGATCCGCCGACAGCGGTCTGTCCGATCGGCACAGCAGAACGTCAGGCGCTATCCCGATGGTCATCAACTCACGCACGCTGTGCTGTGTCGGCTTTGTCTTTAACTCGCCGGCGGCGGCGATGTACGGCACAAGCGTCACGTGCACAAAGATCGCGTTATTCCGCCCCTCCTCGTTGCCCATCTGACGGATCGCCTCCATAAAGGGCAGCGATTCGATATCGCCGACGGTCCCGCCGATCTCGACGATGAGCACATCCGGCTCGTGCATCTCAGCGACCTTTCGCACCGCCATCTTGATCTCGTCCGTGATATGCGGGATGACCTGGATCGTCTTGCCGAGATAGTCGCCGCGACGCTCCTTCTCAATGACAGACAGGTAAATTCGCCCCGTCGTCCAGTTATTCGCTTGCGAGAGTTGAGCATTAGTGAACCGCTCATAATGCCCCAGATCGAGGTCCGTCTCCGCACCGTCGTCCGTAACAAAGACCTCACCATGCTGGAATGGCGACATCGTCCCCGGGTCGACATTGATGTACGGGTCGAGCTTCATCATCTGGACGCTCATCCCTCTTGCCTCCAGCAAGCACCCGATCGAGCTCGCCGCCAAGCCCTTCCCCAAACTCGAAACCACACCGCCCGTAACGAATATGTATTTAGTCATTGTCCTCAACTCTCCGTCGTTCCAGCTTCCTCGTCATCACCCGCCTTGCCCTCTTTCTTCTTCTTCTGATACCTACCGTCCTTCATCTGCATCCGCACTTCCTTCGCCCGTTCCGCTCCTGGATCGGTTGCATCGTGAAGAGCGTTCATCAAAGCTCCGACCATCGTCGTATTCTTAGCGGCGTTCATTTCAAACTCGTCCGGCGTCGAGACGCGCGGCTTTGATAATGCCCGCAGCCCTAGCCACGCGCCAAGGATGAGCAGGATCAGAAAGGCCGCCTCGATCCACTCCGTCATTTCTCAAGGATCTCCCGCACTCTTTCGAGATCCTCTTCCGTATCCACGCCGATCGAGCTTCCAACCGCATCCACCACACGGATCTTTGCCCCGTGCTCCAAAGCACGAAGCTGCTCAAGCATCTCCCACTTCTCAAGGCGCGTCTGCGGCCATGAGGCGAACCTTAAGAGAAATTCACGCCGATAAACATAGAGTCCGGTGTGCTTGTGGTAGTGCTCCTTAAGTAGGTCCGGCTCAGCCTCGATCGCCTCGCCCGGATCGCCTCCATACCTTAGCGAGGCCTCTCTCGGCCATGGCATCGGTGAACGTGAGAAATAGAGCGCGTAGCCATTCTCGCCAACCACAACCTTCACGACATTGCCATTCAAAAGCTCAGCCCACTGCTCGGTGATCGGCTCGCAAGTCGTCGACATATCCGCCTCAGGATCACCCAGCAGCGCCTCGACAGCCGCATCGATCGTTTCGGGTGGAATGACGGGCTCGTCGCCCTGGACATTGACGATGATCGAGCTCTCAGGCAGATCTCGTGCGACCTCTGCGATCCGATCGCTGCCCGACTGATGCTCCGTCGATGTCATCACCACTTCGCCGCCGGCGTCGCCCACCGCGTTCAATACTCGCTCGTCATCCGTCGCCACTATCACCCGATCCACCGTTCGTGCGGATCTCGCACGCTCTAACGTGTGCAGTATCAACGGCTTACCGCCGATCTCGCGCAACATTTTGCCCGGCAGACGCGTAGACGAGTAGCGTGCCGGGATCACTGCTATGACTGATTGTCGGGGATTTTTGCCGTGGGTCTCCACGGGCTTTTAGACTATATATGTTCGTGCTCAATAGCAAGAAGAACGAGAGGGATTGTCACGGTTTGTTGCGATTGGCTAAACTCAAACAACGTGGAACTTGAACAGGATCTCGCCGACGCACAATTCCGAACACCCGATATAGCTCCCGCTGGGCCAAACAACCCGCCATGGGGAGCCCTCGCAGGGATCGGCGTCTGGATCGGGAGCGTCATGTGCATTTTGGTCGTACCCGCGATCTTTTTGCTGCCGTACCTCGCCCTCCACAAACCGAGGATCCTCGATAGCGAACGCCTGGTTGAATTTGCCAAGACAGACCCGACAGCCGTCCTTCTCCAGATCGGCGCGATCCTGCCCGCGCACCTCCTGACCGTACTGATCGCATGGCTCGTCGTCACAAAGGTGCGTAAGTACAACTTCCGCGAGATGCTTGGCTGGGAAACGGGCGGCTGGCGGATGTGGGCAAGCTTTGGCGGTGTGCTCGCCATCTTTTTTGGAGTTTCGGTGCTCGTAGCCCAGGTTTCCCCTGAACAGGACAACGATCTCCTCAAGATCCTCCGCAGCTCGCGCGAGGCGGTTTACATCATCGCGTTCATCGCCACCTTTACCGCTCCGTTTGTCGAGGAGGTCGTCTACCGCGGCGTACTTTATTCCGCTTTTCAACGATCTATCGGTGTGCCTGGAGCATTTTTATTGACGACGTTCCTTTTCGCCGTGGTGCACGTGCCACAGTATTGGCCGAGCTACTCGACAATATTCCTGCTCACCTTGCTGAGCCTGATCCTGACGACGATCCGCGTAAAGACCAACAATTTACTGCCTTGCATCATTTTTCACACGATCTTCAACGGCCTCCAGTCGATCTCCCTGATTTTCGAGCCGATGAATGCACCGAACGCACCCGACCCGACCGGGCTGATATTTCACTTGCTCAGATAAA
>JBJMGO010000069.1:0-4543 GCA_045807825.1 Pyrinomonadaceae bacterium
CGATCTGCTTGCCTCTTCCTCCGCGATGACCTCGTCCGGAAAGGTTTGGAGGCTGCCAAGAGACGCCGCCGTCTCGTGATCATCTATCGGCACCGTCTCCGCAAAGCTGCGCTCGTACAGGTCGTCGATGTCCTCGTTGTCGTGAGCGGTATCCGTCATGGTCGTATCAAAATCGACGACGTTATCGATGCCCATCTGCTGTTGTGTGCCAAGAAGCTCGTGCACGCGATTCACGAGATCTCGGATCGAATGAAATGGCTTGGTCAAGAAACCATCGGCACCAGACTCCTCCGCCGCGTCCTGATCAAATGGCTCAAAAGACCCTACCAGCAGCAGCACCGGAATGTGCGATGTCGACTCGTCCGACTTTATCATCTCGCAGATGTGGTAACCGTCGGTTCCCGGCAGGCCTACGTCCACAAGAACGATGTCCGGGTGGATCTCGACGAATTTCGACATCGCGCGCTCGCCGTCCGCGACAGTCGTCACATCGACGCCCTCGTCGGCAAAGGTCAGCTCGACGACCTTTCGGATCGTCACGGAATCATCAGCCAGCAAAAGCTTGGGTCTGGTCACTGGTTTGGCACTCCGGATGGAAAGAAGATAACGAGTCGAATTCTAGCAGATTTAGCGAGGTGAGGGCGACTCCTTCGCCAACTGCGCCGCTAGGTTGATCGCGATCGTCATACTCGACGCGTCCGCGAAACCTTTTCCCGCAATATCGTATGCCGTGCCATGGTCAACAGACGTCCGGATGAATGGCAATCCGAGGGTCACGTTCACACCATGACCGAATGAGATCGACTTCACCGCGATCGTTGCCTGGTCGTGGTACATCGCGACGATCGCGTCGAATTCTCCTCGGTGCCCGCGTAAAAAGATGGTATCAGGTGAAAATGGTCCATATACATTGACGCCCTCAGCGCGGCATATTTCGATCGCGGGGATGATCTCATCGCGCTCCTCATTGCCGAATTTGCCGTCCTCCGACGCGTGAGGGTTCAAGCCGGCAACTGCTATCTTAACCGTGCGTCCCAAAAGCCGCTGCATCTGCTCGTTCGTAAATCTGATGAGATCGGCGATCCGTTCCGTCTCGACCATCGCGATAGCATCACGCAGCGAATGGTGTGTCGAGAGCAGCACGACGCGCAGATCGTCCGCAAAAAAGCTCATCGCAAACTTCTTCGTCCCGGACAGCTCCGCGAGCATCTCGGTGTGACCGGGAAAATCGTACCCGCCCATGTTGATCGCCTTTTTGCTGATCGGGGCTGTGCAGATCGCGTCGATCCTACCCTCTCTCCAAAGCTGGACCGCGGCCACGATGTTCTCCGCCGCGGCCTTGCCTGTGATCGCGGAGTCAGCTCCGATGGTTATCTCCTCAGGCAGATTCTTTAGATCGTGAATAGCGATCGCTGCGACGCTGGCGCAATCTCCGGATCGGCTTGCAACATTCGCGAGCTGCCTTGCGTCGCCAATGACGATACAACTCGCCTTCACGTCACCGCTCAGCAAAGACTTCAACACGATCTCAGGCCCAATGCCCGCGGCATCACCAATGGTCACGCCAATGATAGGCTCTCGATCCATAGCTAAAATATGCGTCACATAGTACAAAAAAGCGAACACCTTTCGCTGCTCGCTCTTTTTCTTAACTTTTAGTTTTTAGTTGTTCGTTAATCCGCCTGCCGCCTCATAAAGGTCGGAACATCCAGATTATCAACAGGCGTCATATCTTTGGGGATGTACGGCGCCGGCGACGAACCGCCCGATCCCGCTGCGACAGCCTGCACAGGCTCAGCGATACGCGGTTTCGGGGACGCGAGCGAAGCCGCAGTGTCAAAACCGGTCGCGATCACCGTGATGCGGATCTCGTCATCCATGTCTTCCTTGATGACGCTGCCCCAAATAATGTCTGCCTGATCGTCCGCCTCGCTCTCGATGATACCGAGCGCGTCCTCGATCTCGGAGAGGACCATGTTAGGTCCGCCCGTGACATTGATGAGCGCAGCCTTAGCGCCGTGGATCGAATTCTCCTCGAGCAGTTTGTAATCGAGGGCCGCTCGCATGGCGTTCGACGCCGCATCCTGGCCGCTTGCGGAGCCAATGCCCATCAAAGCTACACCCTTGTCCTTCATCACCGTCGTCACATCCGCAAAGTCGAGATTGATCAAACCAGGCGTGATGATCAGATCAGTAATGCCCTGAACCGCTTGTAGCAGCACCTCGTCGGCACGGCGAAACGCCTCAATGACCGTGATCTTCTCCTCGACCTCACGCAGCTTCGAATTAGGGATCGTGATCAGCGTGTCCACACATCCACGAAGCTCAGCGATACCCTCATCAGCCTGATTCATCCGCTTTTTGCCCTCGACGGCGAACGGCTTTGTGACAACGCCTACTGTCAACGCTCCAAGCTCGACCGCGAGAGCCGCGATGATAGGGGCCGCGCCCGTTCCCGTTCCGCCGCCCATCCCGGCTGTGACAAAGACCATATCAGAGCCCTCAAGCACATCGAGTAATTTTTGTGTGTCCGCAAGTGCAGCTTCGCGGCCAACTTGCGGATTTGATCCCGCCCCGAGGCCGCGGGTAAGATCGCTGCCGAGCTGTATCTTCATCGGCGCCTTAGAGTGGTTGAGCGCCTGCTGGTCCGTGTTAGCGACAATGAACTCGACGCCCTTGATCCCATCATCGATCATTCGATTTACGGCATTGCTGCCCCCGCCGCCTACGCCGATCACCTTTATACGCGCACCTGTTATCGGGGGCTCGTCAAGGAACATTCTTATACTGCTCGTGGTCATGGATGTATCGCTCTGCTCGGTAAAGAGGCTCATGGAAAACCTGCTCGGCTGTGGAAAACTCCTCGGGAGTCAGTACACAAGATATTGTGCCCAACGGGAAAGAAGCATACTACCCTTTGTTTCAAAAATCTAGTGAGAATTCTTACAAATCGTAAAATTATTTGAATTTTTCTTTGAACGCGCCGATCCACCCAGCAACCCGCGAAGCTGACGATTTTCCGCGGCCCGCTCCCTCTCGTAGTTCCGCCTTCATCGACACCAGAGCGAGGCCGCTCGCGACCGCCCACTCGGGGCTATTGATCTCCGCTGCGAGCCCGCCAAAGTTAGAAGCGTCCAACATTCCCACACGCGTCGGGGCGTCAAAGACCTGCTCAGCGATCTCAGCAAGACCCCTTACCAACGCTCCACCGCCTGTCAAAAAAACACCACCTGAGATCTGCAGCTTTGCGGTTGTCACTTCCTTTGCAACATGCTGCATCAGCTCTACCGCACGCGGCTGCATGATGTCGCAGAGGATCTCCTTTGACAGACCACGTGCTTCGTTGCGTCCAAAGGGAACGATCTCGATCATCTCCTGCCGCTCGTGCTCGTCTAACAAAAACCCCGCGACGCATCCATGCTCGCGCTTGATCTTGTTTGCCTCGGGGATCGAAACGCGAAGCCCGGTAGCGATGTCCTTCGTGAACAGCATGCTCCCGAACGGGAAGACCGCCAGATGCTGTACCGCTCCACGGCCAAAGATCATCAGCGTCGTGATCTCAGAGCCCATGTTCACGACGGCACAGCCGTATTCCTTGTCCTCGTCAGCGAGCACAGCCTCAGCTGCGGCGACAGGTTCCAGAACGAGTTGCTCAACGTCGATCCCCGCTTTAGAGATCGCCTTCACCAGATTCTGCCTGCCCGCACTAGGACTTGTGACGACATGAACAAGTGCCTCCAGCCGAGCGCCATTCATCCCGAGAGGCTCAGTGATGCCGTCCTGGCCATCAACTATAAATTCCTGCGGCAGCCGCGCGACGATCTCCCATCCGGGTGTCAGCGGCATTGCACATGCGGAGTCGATCGCCCGCTCGACGTCGTCTTCGGTGATCTCTTTATCGGGACCGGCAACCGCAACGACGCCATTCTTGTTTTCACCGCGAAGATGCTCACCCGACAGATTGACCGTCGCCGAATCGATCTCCAGGCCGCTCACGCGCTCGGCTTCAGAGACGGCTTTACGGATCGCCTCGGCGACAGACTCAGTCGATGTAACGACGCCGCGACGCAGTCCTTTGGATTCAGCATCGCCGATGCCGACGATGTTCATCCGTCCGCCAGCCGCAGGTTCGCCGACGACACACCGCACCCGCGAGGTGCCGATATCGAGCCCTACTGCCTGTATTTCGCTGGTCATACTACTGCTCACCAAGGTACTGGATCACGGGCGACGCACCCTCAACGTCGACAGCTTTGATCTTCGACCCCTTTCCCGAAAGCGCCTCGAGGGCCGTCTTCAAGCTTTTCGCAAGCGAATCGCGAGCGAGCGTCACCGAGATCCGGTTGCCCGAGTCCTCGACTACCGCGACAGGCTCACGCGGATTGGCAAGATTCACCTGCTTTACGCGTTCCGCCAAGGAAAATTGTTGCCACTCGTCGACCATCCTCTTATAGATCTTGAGCCGCGTGACGTTATCCGTCACAGCCTTCTCGGTCTTGGTTTCATCCCAGCCTAGAAGGGCGAAAGGAAACTGCTGCTTGTC
>JBJMGO010000070.1:0-3245 GCA_045807825.1 Pyrinomonadaceae bacterium
CCCGCGGGCTGGAACAACTGGTCCATGGCCGCGACATTCGGAGTGCTGCACATAATATTCGGCGCTGTTATCGCCAAAAAGTATGGCGGATAAGGCTGTGAGTAGCCCGCACGTAAGTAAGGGCCAGTGCGCATCAATGACCGACGAATCACGAATATGAACAAAAGACTCATCTGCATTTTGCTAGCAATACCCGCAATCTTGCTCATCCCGTTCGTTGCGATGAGATTCACAAACGAGGTTGTGTGGACATTTCTCGACTTTGCTGTGATGGGCGGCATGCTGCTTGTGACGGGGCTCGCGATCGAGTTTGCGCTCAGGATCCTCAGGACGACGTGGGCGAGAGCCGCAGCGGTGATGGTCGTCCTCTTTGGCTTCCTGATGGTCTGGGGAGCGCTCGTGCATATGGGCGGCTAACATCCATGAGAAAGTACGCTGTAAAAAAAGTAAGAACGCCTGACCTGACCGTTGCGCGCAACCTCAGCGACGTCTCAAACGACCTCGATAAGATCATTCACGAGCGGATGCGGCTCGGTATCATCTCGGCGCTCGCAGCGAACGACAAGTTGAGCTTTACAGAGCTCAAAAACCTGCTTGAGACGACCGACGGCAATATCTCAGTCCACGCCCGCAAACTTGAGGATGCGGGCTACCTCTCCTGCGAAAAGTCCTTTCGCGGGCGAACGCCGCTCACCGAGTACGCGATCACAACCGCTGGGCGAAAGGCTCTGGCGAAGTATCTGGATCATATGGAAGCGCTGATCAGGACGATGAAGGGAAGGTAAGAGTGACGCGTTTACGCGTTTCCCGGTGTGGTATCGGGATCACGCAGCGATCGCCTAAAGGCGTCACTCTTACCTTGGAGAGATTATGGGTGTTTTGTTAATGCTACTGACCATCGGGCTGCTGATACTCGCCGGCATTCTGCTGATCGTGGCGCTGATCACAAAGCGGGCGTGGCTGGCGAAGTTCACGACACTTGGCGTTGCGGTTTGGCTCATGTCATACGCGATCATGCTGGTCGGATTCTCGCTGGTGAGCAAGGACCGCGTGCTTGGGATCGGTGAGGCCAAGGCGTACTGCGGTTTTTATCTCGATTGTCACATGCACACCGAGGTGACGAGTGTCCGCACGGCCAAGACCGTCGGCGACCGGCAGGCGCAGGGGACCTTTTACATTGTCGGCGTGCGCGTCTTCACCGATGCTCGCAATCCAAATATCGCGTTCCGGCTCTTAGAGCCGAACGCTAAAGTCATAGTCACCGACGACTCTGTGATCGGACGTGACCTCGCTGCCGAGGCAGCATTGCCGACCGCTGCGGTCGATCTTGGCGCAGATATCAAGGGGCGTCAGACGAACGATAAGGAGATCGTTTTCGATGTACCGGACGATCTTATCAATCCCAAGCTGCACATCGCCGAGGGGTACGGTATCGATAACGTCATCGAGGCGGTTCTGATCGATGACGAGGACAGCATTCTCCACGGACGGACCTATTTCTCATTGACTGAGCGACGCGATATTGCGGGTGGCAAATAGATCATGGACACCTCAACACCGGCTACTAACAGACTGTTGTTCGGATCCTGCGGAGTCGCGTTTCTGATCCCGTCCATATTTTTTACGTACTACACGATTCGGCTGATCTACGTGAACCTCTCGATGGATGACGCAGCCGCCCATCGCACCGGCGGGATGCTGATCGGTGCAGTCGCCTTCCCTGTGGCGGCTTTGATCTGCGGCGGTATCAGTTGGTTGTTTTTGCGTAAAGCATCGAGGCCCTCATGGACACCCAAATAGCATCGACACGTGTTTATTACCGCTTTGAGGAGATCGAGGGCGAGAGAGCTCCGGAGACCACCGTTGAGATGGCACCTGCGTCGCCGCGAAGAAGCATCTTCACTCCGGATCCCGAGAAGCCCGGCTTTTGGCGACAACAATTCGCCAGGGAGGTAACGCGGAAACAAAGGATCTGGGATTGGACCTTCGGCGTCGTTATGCCGCTCGTGTGTTTTTATTTTGACCCGCTCGTTTTCCGCGAATGGGGTGGTGGCCAAGGCATTCTCTTTCCAAAGTTTCAGCTGCCCGTCTATTTGGTTGCCGCTACTTCGGTGATGGCAATGGCGGCATGGCTGTCGTGGGGCGAGAAGCTGGGTGTAATGCGGCTGCCCGTCGCGTGCGTGATGTTCGCGGGTGCGCTCTTGGCCAGCATTCTGTCCGTCGTGCTCTTTCCGTTCAGCATGCTGGGGTTGATGGTGGTCATCGGCGCTCTCGGATTCACGCCTGTCTTTACAGCCGTGATTTTTTGGCGAAACGCAGCCCGTGCGTTTCACTCAGCAGGAGAAACATTGCAATGAACAGAAAAATGACAACAGTACCGAGCGCGTGGTTGCCCATCGTGATCTCCGGTATCATGATCGCCGGGATGATCTGGCATGTGGCCAGGTTTGGACTCGCCCATCAGGCTGACGAGGGCACAGCGGCACATTTGTTCCAGATACTGACGCCGCTTGAGGTGCCCATAATTGGTTATTTCGCCGCGAAGTGGCTGCCAGTCGAGCCTCGCTGGGCGATAATGGTGTTGATCGCCCAGCTCGGTCTCATAGCCGCCATCGTATCCGCCGTCTTCGTTCTCGATCATCAATAACCCGCCCCAGATATCTGTTGTAATGCGTGACTTCGCCCCCACATATCTGACCTCCTGCCGTGTCAAAAGCAACAGCGATTCGACCCGTTCAACCCTGAGGTGACGCCATGAACAACGAGTTTGATGTGGTCATTATCGGTGCCGGACTCGCCGGACTCCAATGTGCACGGCTTTTGGCTCGGGACACGAGCGTACTGCTTGTAGACCTAAAGCGCGATCTCACAAAAGGCGTGCACACGACAGGCATATTCGTTCGCAAAACCTTTGAAGATTTTGAGTTTCCGCCCGGCACCCTCGGCAGACCGATCAGCGACGTCACGCTCTACTCGCCTCGTCTGCGGACGATGGAGATAAGTAGCGCGGTGCCCGAATTCCGCGTCGGGCGAATGGGTGCACTGTATTCGGAGTATCTAAAGGACTGCATCAACAACGGTGTCGAATTTGCCGGCGGCACGAAATACGTCCGGTCACGAGCTCATGAGAAAGGCACCGTGGTGGAGCTGGAGCGGAACGGTGTGCGATTCGAGGTAAGAGCCAAAGTATTAGTCGGCGCGGACGGCTCCGCATCAAGGGTGGCTCGGGACCTTGGCCTCGACGA
>JBJMGO010000071.1:0-2828 GCA_045807825.1 Pyrinomonadaceae bacterium
AGCACGTAGCCGGTCTGATCGGCGTCCGCAAATACGCTTCGAGGATGCTCAGTGTCGGGCAGTTTGATGTTTAGCTGCTTTATGTCGAGAGACCTAAAACCGGGTGGCGGGACGAATGACAATGCGGGGTCGAAAAGGACGACCCGCCCGTCGCGCTTATCATCCGCGGCAGCGGAAACATTCTTAGGATCACCAGATGATGAGCAAGCCGTCCCACAGATCTGTGTAAGCACGCAAGCTAGCGCCGGAGTCGCCAGAAACAATTTCATCGCTTTGTGTCTTGACATGATAAACCCCCGCGTTTCCAGAATGCGCCTCCATTATGGCTAGTAAAAGGCCAAACGCAAATGTGAGTTTTACCGGATGGAACGAAAAGTTCATTTCTCGAAGCGCTCGCGGACCTCGGCGAAGACTTCATATCCACAAGTTCTGCGGCATCCGTGGTCATCTTTATCACCTGATTCAGCATGCTTATTTTGAAAGCACCGCCATTTGGTACCGTCTTAGACACTACCTGCCACTGACGATCGTTCGGAGTGAAAACGCGGCTATGCTAATCTGTCCCTTTCCTCTATGAAGGTTCGCTGGCGATTTGGCCTCGTTGCGGGTATCTTTCTGGCGATTTTCTCGCTCTACCCGCAGGGCAAGCTGATCTACAACCGTGGATGGTCAGAGTGGAACGGCCACTACGCCTACAACGACATCGACGAGGTCGCCTACGCGTCGTACATCAAGGCGCTCATCGATGGCCGCCCTCGCAAGAATGATCCCTACACGGGCCGCGATGATTCGCCCGAGACGCCTCAGGCCGAGTCTCTTTTCTCCATTCAATTCGCCGGGCCGTACACGATCGCGATCCCCGCACGCATCCTTGGAATTCCCGCGACATGGGCAATGACCATTTCAGGAGCGGTCGCAGCCTTCCTGACGGCACTCGCGATATTTTGGCTCATCGGCATGATCACGGGCGACTCTCTCTATGCAATGGCCGACGCCTTGATCGTGCTTTGCCTCGGCGCTCTTTTCGCGGGCGAAGGCGCGATCGGCGAGATCCTCGACACGGGCTTTGCATATCCGTACTTCCCCGGTTTCAGACGCTACATCCCCGCGATGGCCTTCCCGGCGTTCTTCCTGCTAGTCGGCCTCGTGTGGAAGGCAGTTGGCGGTGGGCAGCCGCCGTCGGGCAGTGATCGAACGGTTCCGCGTTCCGAGTTCCGAGTTCCGCCTTTTACCACCGCACTCGCGATCTTTGCCTTCGGCTACTGTGTTTACACGTACTTCTACGTCTGGACGACTGCGGCGGCATGGCTCGCGTGTTTGACACTTCTGATAGCGGTCATGCGCCCGAGGGGATATGCGAAGGATCTCAAGTGGCTCGCACTTGCGGGCGCAGGATGCGTGTTCGTTCTGATCCCATACGCGTACCTGCTATCAAAGCGATCGCAGACGCTGGACGACGTGCAGATGGTGGTGCAGACGCATCACCTCGATCTCACGCGAACACCGGAATTGATCGGTTTTATTACCATCGCCGTGATCATCGCCGCCGTGGCGACAAAGACGGTCCGGCTGCAGGCCCGAGGCACGATCTTCGCTCTGTCGCTGGCGTTGACTCCCGCAATAGTTTTTAACCAGCAAGTCCTCACGGGCCGCGAGCTCCAGCCGATCCACTATCAGGTCTTTATCGGGAATTATGTCGCGGGGTTAGCGGTGGTCGTGACCTTCGCACTGCTCTGGCGTGAGATCAAGTCCCGTGAACGCCTGCCGTGGAGACTCGTGATCGCCGGCTTTGCAGCGCTCTCGGTCGTTTGGGGTTTTGTCGAATGTCACTACACCGTGCGCGTGCTCGACGATGTAAATATCGCCCGCGACGAGGCCCTGCCGCTGGGAAGACGCCTTGCCCAACTCGCGAAAAACGATCCTGAGCCGCAGAAGAGTAATGTTCTCTACCTGCCGATAGCCGAGGCTGATGACTTCCCGACGCTTGCGCCGCAGCCGGTTTTGTGGGCACGGCACCAGCATGTCTTCGCCGATGTTTCTCTCGAGGAGAACAAGGAACGGTACTACCAGCAGCTCTACTACTACGGCGTGACGCCGGCAGACCTTGCGACTCGGATAAAGAACGGAGACGACATCGTTTCTCTGATCGCGCTCTTCGGCTGGGGCCGTCACAGCGATAGATTGAATTCCGCGTACAAGCCGCTGCACTTCAGTGAGATCGATGAGGAGGAGGCCAATTATCGCCGCTATCTCGATGCTTTTGACGCACGTTCAGCGGATGCCATCCACCTCTCATACCTGGTTGCCCCGGCAGACTACACAGACGCTTATTTCGAGAATATCGACAAGTGGTACGAGCGATACGATACGGAGAACTGGGGCAAGTACACGCTCTACAAGCTCCGGCTCAGATAAAAAAAGACCGCCTTTTCAGAGAAGGCGGTCAGAATCGTATAGCTATGAAATATTAAGTACTGCTTAGGCGGCCAAAAGGTCGTTAGACGTCTCGGCAAAGACTCGCCGGCCGTTCAAAGCATCATCGATGATCTCACGCACCGCGGACGCGTCGGGGTTAACGTCCATTCTGGCGCAGGCTCGTAGGTGCCTGATGATGCCTTCTGCTGCGATGTCTATGGCATCGCCGGCCAATTTTGAAAAACGGCGTGCCTGAATATGATCGATCTGCAGGACGCGATCCTGCAATGTCACGGGTCTAGCTGCTGCCACTGTTTATAATTTCTCCTTGTGTGTTAAGCCCTCTGGCTCTTTTTTATGTGCCCTTTTGTTGCGGACCCTGGGTAACGGACCTCAAAAAAGTGCAAAAATTG
>JBJMGO010000072.1:0-3551 GCA_045807825.1 Pyrinomonadaceae bacterium
GACGCCATAGACACTCGAGGACGAGCCAAAGACAAATTGCTTTACGCCGTGCTGTCGCGCGAGCTCGAGCAAATTCAACGTGCCGTTGATGTTCGTCTCTGCATATAGCTTTGGTTCCGTTAGCGACGGCCTCACACCCGCACGTGCGGCGAGATGTACGATGACATCAAAGTCCGTGTTCGCAAAGACCTGCTCAAGTGCCTTTGGCTCGCGAATGTCCGCCTCGACAAGTTTGTAATTCGCCTCTTTGTCGTGCTCGGCGATATTCGCCCGCTTGATGTCTGGTGAATAAAAGTCGTTGAAATCATCAACGACCGTAACCTGCCATTCGCGCTCGCCGAGCAGCCAGTCGACGAGATGTGAGCCAATAAATCCGGCGCCGCCGGTGATCAGAACGTTGCGTATCGCCATTCTTTGCGTGCTTCGCGTCTTTGCGTGAATCAAATCTATTCTCACGCAAAGACGCTAAGGCCGCAAAGAATCGCTAATTCAAAAACCGCTGTTTGGCGTGAAAGCGATGGAGGATCTCTTCCAAAAAGCCTTCGTAGGTGAAGTTGCTCAGATCATAATTTGGCTTGAGCTTGTACATGATCGGGAGTGCGATCCGCCAAGCCATCCAGACACGCTGTCGATCAGTTAGGTCCCAGCGGCGGCGGAGGAACGATTCGACCACCTCTATCTCCGGCATCGTCAGTTTTGTCACATCAGCACGGATCTCTGGCGGCTGCTGCACCCGGGTGAAGGCAACATCCCGGACCGGATTGGAAAATGTATCGCTGAATGAGGGTGCTTCGTCGGCACGTTCTCGGATCACGACCGTTCCGGCGAACACATCCCCAAGACGCTGATCGCGGTTGCTCAAAAAGATAACGATCAGGCCGACAGAATATATTGGCAGGATAAATCCTGGTGCCGCGTCGGCGATCCTCAGCAGATTTCGTGCGATCGCCTCCCACAGCGTCAGCGGCCGGCCGTCCTCGCGGATCACACGGAGCTTCATCCAACGTTTGCCGGGAGTCTGGCCATTCCACAGCCATTCAAAGGCGATAAAGTACCCGGCAAAGATGAGGAAGAGGGAGATGATCATCAGCGCAATGACCCATTTAGGAGAGTCAACGAAGAGTTTTTCCGACTCAGAGATCCGGTACCCGGCAATGGAAGAAAAGAACCACGCGACAAAAAAGATGGACAAGTACTGAATGAAATGATCGATCGCGACCGCTAAAAACCGGTTGCCGATCGATGCAAGCGCAAACTCCAGCTCGACACGCTCCGGCGTCTCGATGATAAGCGTCTCCTCGGTCGCGATGATGTCGCTCGGCATGGGACGTATTATTCACGTCGACGCTATCGGATGCAAAAGGTTGTCACGGCCTTTCGCGTCACTCTATACTTGGATTGACATATCACCCGAGTGAGGCTGCCGAAGACCTTTTGAAAACCAAACTAAAACGTCCAGAGATCGACACCCCAGGCATGCGGCTCGCGATTGTCGTGAGCCGCTGGAATGACGGCTATACGTCACGGCTTGAGGCCGGTGCTCGCGAGGCACTCTCGGGAGCTGATGTCGTCACGTACGTCGTGCCGGGTGCCTTTGAGCTGCCGCTTGGTGCTAAGGCCGCGGCTGAGACGGGAAAATTCGATGCGGTGGTCGCACTTGGCGTCGTCATTCGCGGTGACACGCCGCACTTTGACTACGTCGCAGGGCAGGCAGCCGAGGGCCTGATGCGGGCATCTCTGGATACGGGTGTGCCGGTGATGTTCGGCGTGATCACGGCCGATACGCCAGAGCAGGCAGAAGCGCGTTGCGGGACGCGTGACGATAACAAAGGCTATGAGGCCGCACTCTCGGCGGTCGAGATGGTTGCAGCTATACGTGAGATAAAGGGCGAGAGAAGAGCAGTTCCCAATGTCGCTTGAAAAGCAAGAGAAGAGCGGTACCCGCCACAAGGCGCGCGAATGCGCGCTGCAAATGCTCTTTGCAGCGGATGTCACGCACAACGACCCGCAAGTCCTCACCGCAGCCTATTGGAAGGAGCTCGGCGACGAATCCATCGACGACAAGACACGGCAATTCGCTAACGACCTCGCTATCGGAACGCTGAACAATGTTGCGGCGATCGACGACAAGATCCGTACGCGAGCCGAGCACTGGCGTATCGAGCGGATGGCGATCGTTGACCGTAACGTCCTTCGCCTCGCAGTTTTTGAATTCCTCTACCGCGACACTCCTAACACCGTCGCCATCAACGAAGCACTCGAAACTGCCCGCCGCTTCTCCTCATTCGAAGCAACACAATTCATCAACGGGATCCTGGATGCGATCCGCCAGGATCTAGAAAAAGGCGAAGCGGCGACTGCAAAGAACTGATCGGATGCGCATCGTCGTCGTTGCAATTTTGTCTCTGCTGATGCTCTCGTCTCTGTCGTACTCGCAAGAACTTCCATCCTCAATTCGCGGCTATAAGGTTCACAGAACAAAGGTTCATATCGGTACTGCCGCTACCGCCCTGAGCGGCGACCACGAGCCAAACGCTAAGGTCGGAGAGCCGCGATTGGTTGACGTTAGCCTTACAGGCGTCACTCTGGAAGCCACTGCCGAGATCAGTGGTCTCGATCAGGATGGGCAGATCGACTTTTTGACCTTCAAGGATGTTTTGGTCAACGGGATACCGCTCGCGATCCAGGACTACGAACATCCATTTGCTATAAAGAAGGGCAAGGCCGTAACACTGCCTGTCCCTATTCGTGGCACGGTTGCTACGGTGAATGTAGCAAAAGCGGCCTACAAAGAGACGACTGCCGCCAAAGATAAGTGGCAAGTGACGGGTACTGTATTCGTCTTCGGCCGATTTCGGAAGATGGGCATGACGCTTAAACGCGTGATTCCCGTCCCGATCACTCTTACCGTTTCAAATCCACTGAAAAGTCTTGCTTCAGCCTCCCAGCAGCCCTAAATTACGCTTAGTTGCGCTTTGCGGTAAAATTGAGGTTTAAGTTGAGGCGGCAAAGTGACTATAACAACGGATCTATCCCAATTCATCAAAGATGCTTTTGGCTCCAACGCAGAATATGTTGAGGCCCTGCTAAAGCGTTACCAGTCGGATCCCAACCTCGTCGACGAGTCGTGGCAGCAGTACTTCGGCGACCTGCTGAACGGCACTTCGCAAACACGACCCGTGGAGAATGTGCCATCAAAGATCGACGGCTCTGCTCACAACATTGCTATCGAAGCTGCGACACCGGCCATAGCGCGTACTTCCGATAGCGCCAAAACCACAAATAAACTGCCCACGACCCCGTCTCCTGACCCGTCCGGAAAGCCTATCACCGGTCCGGCAAAGAAGATCGTCGAGAACATGGAGCAGAGCCTCACCGTTCCCACGGCGACGAGCTTTCGCAATGTACCTGTCAAGGTGCTTGAGGAAAACCGCAACCCGCATCAGTGGCGGCGGGTCCGCTACAGCTACATGGATTGCCGGCGGCAGGCTCGTAAACAGGGGCTTGTCATTCGCGGGACTCAGAAAATCTGGGATTCGAGCCTTGCCGCC
>JBJMGO010000073.1:0-11503 GCA_045807825.1 Pyrinomonadaceae bacterium
AAAAAGGCGGCCGAGGCCGCCTTTTCGCATTCGTATTGAGGCGGGAGCACTATACCCCTGCCCCGTGACACTTTTTAAATTTTTTCCCTGACCCGCAATAACACGGGTCGTTGGGCTTCATCTTTGGAGTGTCGCGTTTAAAGGGCGTGTGGGCTGCGGCCTCGGCACCGGCGGCCTCGGCTGTTGCCATCGCACCGGTGAATGCCATTCCAGCGGCTTGCCTTCGAGCACGCTGCATCTCGAGACGCTCGAGGCGCTCGCGCTCGTCACGCTCGTCCTGGGTAACGATCTCAAGGTTGAAGAGCGCTTTGGTAGTGTTGGTATCGATGCGGTCGAGCATGTCCTGAAACATGTCGAACGACTGCTTTTTGTACTCGACGAGCGGATCTTTTTGCCCGTAGCCGACGAGTCCGATGCCCTGCTTTAGGTGATCGATCGAGAGAAGGTGGTCCTTCCACTGCGTATCGATGATGTTGAGCATGATGTAGCGCTCGTAGGCGCGCAGGCTGTCGCCGCCCGCGAGTTTTTCCTTCTCCACGTAGTCGGCAATCGCCTTGTTCCAGATAGCCTGCTCGATCTCGGTGGCGTTCATCGACTTAAAGTCAACATTTGCGTCACGAGCGGGATCGACATTATAAATGCTGTCGATCTCCGCGGCAAAGGTATCGACGTCCCATTTGTCGGGCATCACTTCGTCAGAAAGGAAGCTCGACGTGAGGTCGTGGAGCAGGTCGCGCGCGACGCCATTCTCGCCCAGCAAGAACTCGCGGTGATCGGCCTGGAACATCAACTGACGGCGGAGACCATAGATCGTCTCACGCTGGCGGTTCATGACGTCGTCGTATTTGAGGACGTGCTTACGTGTCTCAAAGTTGCGGGCCTCGACGGCCTTTTGAGCACGCTCGATCTGACGCGAGACGGTCTTTGACTCGATCGCCACGCCCTTCTCCATGCCGAGCCACTCCATCATCGATCGGACCTTGTCGCCCGCGAAGATGCGCATCAGATCGTCCTCGAGTGAAAGCACAAAGTGCGACGAGCCCGGGTCGCCCTGACGACCGGCACGGCCGCGAAGCTGGTTGTCGATACGTCGCGACTCGTGACGCTCGGTGCCGAGGATGTGCAGGCCGCCGGCGGCGATGACCTCTTTGGCCTCTTCTTTGACGACGGCCTTGGCTTTTGTTAGCTGCTCCTCAAACTGCTCCTCGGTCGCCTCGTCGGGGTTGATCTCCTGACGCTTGAGGTACTCGCGTGCGAGTGAATCGGGATTACCACCAAGCAGAATGTCGGTACCGCGGCCGGCCATGTTGGTCGCAATCGTGACCGCGCCTTTGCGTCCAGCCTGAGCGATGATCTCGGCTTCGCGCTCGTGATACTTGGCATTGAGCACATTGTGCGGGACCTTCATCTCCTTGAGCTTTGCGGCGACTAGCTCGGAGTTCTCGACCGAGACGGTGCCGACGAGCACGGGCTGGCCCTTCTCGTTAAGCTCTTTGATCTCCTCGGAGACAGCGTCCCACTTCTCGCCGATGGTGCGGTAGATCACGTCGGGCGTGTCCTTGCGGATCATCGGAAGGTTGGTGGGGATCTGAACGACATCGAGCCCGTACACGGTATTGAATTCCTCCGCCTCGGTCTCGGCCGTACCGGTCATACCGCCAAGCTTCTCGTACATGCGGAAGTAATTCTGCAGCGTGATCGTGGCGAGGGTTTGATTCTCGCGCTCGATCTTGACGCCCTCTTTGGCCTCGACCGCTTGGTGCAAGCCGTCCGACCAACGACGGCCTTGCATGAGTCGCCCGGTAAAGTCATCAACGATGATCACCTCGCCGTCTTGAACGACGTAATGGTGATCGCGTTTGTAGAGCGTATGTGCCTTGAGCGCAGTCTCGACGCAATGGAGCAGCTCCATGTTCGCCGGGTCATAGAGGTTGGAGACGCCGAGGAGTTTCTCAGCCTTGGTCACGCCGTTCTCGGTCAGAACGGAAGAATGATTCTTCTCATCGAGCAGGTAATCGCCGGTCGTGACCTTTGTCTCCTCGTCCTTATGGCCAAGCTCGAGCTGCGGGATGATCTGGTTCGCCGTATAGTATTTGTCCGTCGCCTCATCACTCGCACCTGAGATGATGAGCGGCGTCCGCGCCTCGTCAATAAGGATCGAGTCGACCTCGTCGACGATCGCGAAGTAATGGTCCCGCTGCACGAGCGACTCCACGTCAAACTTCATGTTGTCGCGCAGGTAGTCAAAGCCGAACTCATTATTCGTACCGTACGTGATATCGCAGGCGTAGGCGTCGCGGCGGGCGATATCGTCCATGTCGTTCTGGATCGTGCCGACGTTGAGGCCGAGGAACTTGTGAATGCGACCCATCCACTCCGCGTCGCGCGAGGCGAGATAGTCGTTGACCGTCACCACGTGAACGCCGCGGCCGGTCAGCGCGTTCAGATAGGAGGGAAGTGTCGCGACGAGCGTCTTACCTTCACCGGTTCGCATCTCCGCAATACGGCCCTGGTGTAGGGCGACGCCGCCGATCATCTGCACGTCAAAGTGCCGCATGCCGGTAACGCGCTTTGACGCCTCGCGCACTGTCGCAAAGGCCTCTGGCAGCAGATCGTGCAGGATCTCCTGCTCGGCCTTACGGCGCTCCTCTTTATCGTCGATGCCCTCTAAATGCTTCGCGATGACCTCTTTGAGCCTCGGCGTCTGCGCCGCCAGCTCCTCATCCGTCATCGCCTGTATCCGTGGCTCGAGTGCGTTGATCTCTACAACCGTCGATTTGACGCTCTTGAGAAAAACGTCGCTCGATGAGCCAAATATTTTTTTAACTAACTTATCTGCAAAACTATTGGTTGCCATGATTGCCTCTGCTGTCTCGTGTCTGAAGCCCGCACGTGAGTGAGGGCAACGTGGCCCTTACTAACGTGCGGGCTACTGACACGGCGTCACGTTCAAGCGTGACTTAACTGAACCTTAGGGGAATGGCGAAGTGATGCTCGCCGCTACTTTGCGTTAGAAGCAAGCAGTGTGTCGAGCGAGCCGCGAGGAAGGCGGGTGGTAATGGTGACCTCGTTGTCGGCTGCCGAGAATATCGTGTTCTCAAGAAGCGCGGCTTGAATGACGTCATCAGGGCTCGAGTCGAGAGCGTGGACGGCAGTTCGAAGGTTCTCGAAGAGTCGAAGCGCATCTGCACTGTCTCTGCGGATAATCGATAATTCGTATTTGAGGCTCTGAGCGTCATTTCGCAGGTGAAAAATGAGCTTCCTTGCCTCAACGCGGTTAGAGGCCGCAAATTGGGTACTCGGCAGACACGCAGCGAAACCATCGGAATCACTAGCCCGAGACCGGGCGAGGTCAATGAGCGCCTCTAATTTCTTGCTGACTGCGAGTTTCGGACCGGTGATGTCGTAGAAACCTGTTACGGGACACGGACTTAGAATCGTAGCCTCGAAATCGAGAGACTCCGCACCGACTCCGGGAATCTTCTTCAAGTCTTGAACGAAGAAGTACGCTCCCCTGAAATATTCCTCGACCGCGCGAGTTGTGTCATCGGCCGCCCTGTCCGGTTTTTTGTCGAGATTATCTTCGCGCCCAACTTCGTCTTTGACGCTAAACTGCTTCGCCGTCGCGGCTTGGGCGAGGACTGACGGGGTCGCGCCGGCGAGGATGAGGCCGAGGTAGACGCCGAGGGTGGCGACGGCTAGGAGTGAGTTTTGGTTGCGTGAACGGATCAAAATATCTTCGTGTCAGTAGCCCGCACGTGAGTGAGGCCCATTCGGTATCAAGTCTCGGTGGAGCGACGCAATGAGCGTTAACTCCTGTCTCAGCCAATGCTGGCGTGGCCCTTACTCACGTGCGGGCTACGGACACCGCTTACTCAATGACTTGGCCCTGCGGCGGCCGTGTTACCTAATATCATCCTCTGAAAATCAGCGGCGGGCAAGGTGCAGTTGATGTCGATGTTGCCGCCGTCGTGCGATGCACGGGTGTTATCGATGATGAGCTTCTCGTTCGCATCCATCTTTTGCGAGCGTCCGATCGACAGCATCGTATTGATGCCGCTCGTCATGAGCGCCGCCTGAAAACGGTTTTGCGACGAGTGCACATTCCCCGTAAAGATCTGCTGCGTCTGCGATACCGTAAGCGTCGCCTGCGAGATGCCGGCCTGCTGCAGATATCCAAAATACCCGCTCTCGCCCATCGCCATGATCGCGTCCTTGGCGACCTGGACCATTTTTGGGTCGCCAGATTCCGAAGTGAATTTGCTCGCGTTCTTGTCGAGCCTGCCGTCGTCCCTGATCACCGCCGCCATCTCGAGCGAAAAAGGCTTTGTGACGTCGACCTGCTTGTTGTCTATCTGATCCTTTACCTGCTTTGAAAAATCACGGAGCGGCTGCTCGTTGATCTTCAAGTCCTGCGCACTTGCCGCACAGACGGAGACGGCCGCGACGAACATCGCGGCTAGGAAGGTTGATCGTGGGAATCTCAAATTCATTGCCTGAGTGCAGTGTTGTTGTTTGGCTTCGATAGCGAATCGGAGCTCGGCTGCGGCTGCGCCTGCTTTTTCGCCTGCGCCTCTTGCAGCGCCTTGGCGATCATGGCCTGGGCCGCAGGTTTTGGAATGGCAAAGTTTAGAACAAATGTATTCTTACCATCGGTTGCCACCTGAGCACCGTCCAGCAGCGTCCGCTCAGTCGATGGGTTTTTGGCCGTCGCCTTGCCGACAAGAATGATGCCATTCATACCGCTCGCCATCGTTTTTGCATGCTCGGGAGACTTTGCCGGTACAAGGATCTGAACAGCGATCTGATTGTCGTCCTGCGTGAGGGTCACGACCGCTTTATCTATCCCGAGCCGGCTCAAATACTGCAAAAAGCCAGTCATGCCGAGGGCCTGCATTGCTTCCTTACCAGTGTTGACCATCGCGGGATCACCTTGATCTTTTGACGCGTCAAATCTCGACTTCGACGTGTCCAGCAGCCCGTCCTTCCCGATCACGGCGTTTAGCGTGACGCTGAAATTCTTGCTGAGATCGACCTTCTTTTGCTCGAGCTGTGAATTGACGAGATCCGCGAAATCGTTGAGCGGGAGCTTGTTGATCTGCACTCCCTGCACAGCATCCGTTGTCAGGTCCTGAGCCGGTGTCGGACTCGGACTTGGGCTCGCCTCAGGGGTGCCGCTCTTCTTGCCGCCGTGCTTGCCGGAATTGGTTGCTACAGTGCTGCCGCCAAAGCCGCTCGGCAGGTCGCCCTCGACGGCGTGCGGATTGGCCCTCGGCACGTGCTGCCTGGTATTAAAAAGGTCATTGCCCGCTGACGGTGACGTTATGGCGACGCCGGGCGGAATGCCGGGAACAGTGCCGCCTGCCGCAGCATTGGGATCATTCGCCATCGCCTGCATGGCGGCAAATTCATCAGGATTCGCGATCTGGAAATACCCCTCGGGATAATCGATCGGCGGTGTATCGCCGGTCACATCCACAAACGTCACGTCAGAGTCGCCGATCTTCGTCTTGTCGTACACGGCGTCGACGTATTCGCGGTCGGTACCAAAAAGCTTTGAGCCGACGTAAAGCGTGTCGAGCACCTGGCAGACGTTGCCGACGAGAGGGCTGTCGCAGCCCTTCATCGTGAGAATAGGAGTTGCTGTAAAGATAAAGAAAACAAGGAGGTTAGCGACAGCCGAGATGCCGAGGATCTTGTAAATACGCGGTCCGAGCTTCCAGTTTGGCAGCTCGTAATGGTAGAACAGATCGCCCTCGTGCAGTGGCTCGGCGACCGGCTCAGCTTCGTATAATGAGTGCTCGAACATATGAACTTCGGCGTCCGGAGTACGTCAAATTTAGACGCGTGTGCCGCAATAATCGTTGCGGCGCAATTGGTTATCTTATCATCGCGGCCGTGACTGTGGGAAGAATTAGACTTCCGCTCCCGTAGGCCCTACTCTGAAACAATGCCGCGGCAAAAACGGTACGACAGCCGACGTAAACGTCCCCAGGACAAGAGTTTCCGCCACTCCGAGGAACGTTCAAGTAAACGTCCGTTTGCACAGCAAAGTTCCGAGCCTCGGAGGGAATTGACCCCGCGGCAGGTAAAGTCCGTGGAGCGTCTGCTCTCCGGTATCGGCGTGCCCGAGCCGCGACCATTCAAGCCGGACCCGTTTCAGCTTGAGGCGCTGGCGGCGATCGAGGCCGAGGATGTGCTTGTGACGGCTCCGACCGGGAGTGGCAAAACGTGGATAGCACGGGAGGAAATTCGGCGTCTACTCCCGCTCGATAAGCGGATCTGGTACACGACGCCGCTAAAGGCCCTGACGAACTCGAAGTACGCCGAGTTTCAGGCGGAATTTGGCTCCGAGAACATCGGTATCCTCACCGGTGACCGCAAGGAGAACTCCAACGCTCCAGTGATCGTGGGAACTACGGAGATCTACAGGAACCAGCTTTTCGACGCTTTACGCGAAGGTTTTAATGTCGACGCGGACCTCGTGATCCTCGATGAGGCGCACTATCTCGCCGACGAATACCGCGGGCATGTTTGGGAAGAGGCGATCATTCTCTCGCCCTCGCGGATCAGGCTGTTGCTCCTCTCTGCAACGGTGGGACGCGCGCAAGAGTTTGCGAACTGGATCTCTGAGGTCCGTGGGACGAGCGTTCGAATCATCAAAGCAGGAGCCCGGCCTGTTGAGCTGCGAGCGGCGTATCTCTCTAAAGATGTAGATCTATACCCGCTCTTTGACGAAGAGGGCAAATTCAACCGCGATATCGATGAGGTGTCAAAACAGGCCCGTAGCGTAGGCGGCGGCTACCGAGGGCGGAGGAGATCTTAACCGCGGAGACGCGGAGACGCCGAGGAATACAAAAAGGGCGGGAGCCTGAGCACCTGCCCTTATTACTCTGCGTCTCCGCGTCGTCGGTAAAGCTATTTAATGCCCGAGATGAGCGTGTCTATATCCGCCTGCGGCACGAGCAGGTCAAAGGTGACTTCGTTGCCGTTTTGGCTGAACTTCGCACTTTTGATCATCCGGGTGTAGACCTGATTTGCGGGCTTGTTGCTGCCGCCGAGCAGTGCCGTGCCCATCATCTGGAGTCCGTCGAGTGTCGCCTTAAGACCGTTTGCCTGCTCGGCCTGAGCGGTACGTGCGGCGACGTTGAGCGACGCTCCGGCGGCCGTCATGTCCATTGAACCTGCGAGGTACTGGATCGAGCGAAGATTCTTACCCAGCTCGTCATTGCCGAGCGGCAGCATCCCGTCGAGCCCTGCCGGGGTCTTGATCGCAAAATTCATGATGGCCGCGGGATTGCGGTTCAGAAGTCCCGTGATGTCGGCACCAGTATGGGTGTTACCAGCAAGGGTCTCGCGAACTCGTGCCTCAGAGCCGATCACGAGCAGATTCGCATCATAAGCCGCGACCGCTATGGAGGTGGTCATCTCGTTGACCGCTTTGTGCACGATGCCGGGGGTGGCTGTATTCGCCGTAGTCTTGTTTGCGACGTCTTTTACCGTAAAAACGTAAACCGTACGACCAGCGAGCTTCTCCTCGCGGTACGCTCCGTTCGAAGTGAGCTTTGCGACCGATATCAAAGCTGCCGCGTTGATGTCACCACTCGCGAGGGCCACAGCATCTACATCGGCTCCCTTCTGACCCTTAGGCGTGATCTTGAGTCCGACAGCGACCTCGTCGAACTTGCGGAGATCGATGCCGCTCTTGGTCTGGATCTCGTCGATGGCGGAATTTACCTTCGCGAGCAGGGGAGCATTCGCCCCGAGTATCCGCGGCAGACCATCCGTGGTTAGCCGTCTCGCGTCAAGGGTCACGATCCCGTCGGACGCCGGCAGCATCGGCACGAGCCTCGCTCCGCGTGCACGGGTGACGACCTTCTTACCCTTGCTTCTCGGGCCTTGGGCGGCGAGGACAACATTCGCAAGTAGACAGAGTAGAGTCGCAGCGGCGAAAAGACGGACTTTCATAGATAAACCTCAAGATGGAATTTCTACGATAACAGATGCCGGATTGTTCCTTGGAAGTTCGCCGGAATCGCTCACCACAAAGAGCACGAAGAGCACAAAGGTAAGAGTCCTATCGTGTTTCTTCGTGTTATTCGTGCCTTTGTGGTGCGTTGGGCTTGATCACCTCAAACTCGAATTGCAGTTCCTTGCCTCGCAGGATATAGCTCAGATACTGCTCCCAAAATTTGCGTAGGAAACGCAGTCTGTAATTCCGCTGATCGAGGTTGACGAGGAACTCGATGCCGAGCGCCTTCCAAAGGCCAAGTAGTGAGACGTATGTGCGGACCGGCTTGAGCTGCACCTCAGTGTAAAAATCGAACACCTCGCGACCTGCGATGAAGGTATTAAAGGTGTACGAGTTGATGTGGTTGCGGTGGGTCGGATCATTCGCCCAGTCGGGGTTGGTGTAGTGCGGGCAGACGAGCCTGATGCGCCCGCCGGGCTTTGTAACGCGATGAAGCTCGGTGATGAATGCCATCACATCAGGCACGTGCTCAACGACATGGTTTGCCACCACTGCGTCGAATTCGTTATCCGGGAACGGGTACGGGAGCTCGGCGAGATCGTGGATGACGTCCGCCGCCGTGCGCGGATTGTTGTCGAGCCCGATCGCACCCTCGGTCTTGTTCGCTCCGCAGCCGACGTCGAGGATCTTCATCGAAGAGAAGTTACCATGGAATGTTACCCCGGAGGCAAGAGTGACGGCTTTAGCCGTTTTGCCCTACGCCACCTATGCCTGCGGCGAACGCCTAAAGGCGTCACTCTTACCTCGCTTTTCGCTCAGATAGTAGTGCCACAGCAGCCTCGCAGCAACGGAGCGGTACGGTCGCCATTGCTCGGCTATTCGGATGAATTCATCCGATGTCGGCTTAGGTTCGCCGGTGAGCTTGTGATAGGCCGAATGGAGTGCAATGTCGCCCTTTGGCATAACGTCCGGACGGAGCAGCGCCATCAGGAGGTAGATGTCCGATGTCCATTCGCCCACGCCTTTGAGCTGCATGAGCTGGGACTTCACCTCGGTGTCGGGGAGCTTGTGCAGGCGGTCGAGATCTATGTGCCTGTCGATGATGTCTTCGGCGAGGTGTCTCGCGTATGCCATTTTTTGGCGGCTGAATCCGACGCGCTTCATCTCGGCGTCATCGAGGGTCAGCACATCCCCCGGCGTCACGTGACCAAGCCTCGCCTCGAGCTTGTCGTAACATGCCTGTGCCGACGCAAGCGAAACCTGCTGCTCGAGAATTATCTTCAGCAGTGTCGCAAAGCCCGGTTCGCGGTCCCACAGCGGCGGAGCTCCGTGCAATTGGTAGACACGGCCGAATATCGGGTGCTCTGCCGCAAGAGCCAGAGTCGCTCGCCGCAGAGATGTTTTGTTTAGCGGCTTCACCAGATCGACGGTACCACCGACTCGTTGAACTCGATGGTCTCTCCGTTGGGCAGGATGTGAAGGATGCGCTCAATCCCTTTCTGCTTCAGTAGTGGCGAGAGCATGCCGACCCGGTGGCAGTTGGCTCGGGGGAGCTTGTGGTCTGAGAGCGGTTTGGATTCGGAGCACATGATCGCTGCCGGCAGATCCGACGCGATCTCGGAGATGCGGTTGAGGCCCCATTCGAGATCCTCTGGAGATGGTTTATTCTTGCCGCCGGTCTCGGGAATGTGCTCGTAACCGATGCCGTTCTCGCGGAGCAGTTCTGCAAGCACAAGCCCGTTGTACTGCGGCCATCTAGATCTCGCGAACGCACGCACATCTACGACAAATTCGACCCCGTGCTGCTTTAGCAGACTAAGAAAGTAGTCGAACGGATGCCGACCGTGGCCGATGCTGTAGAGGGTGTTCATTTCGCTTAAGGTAACTTGACCGAGGCGCCTCGCACTAGCGATTGAACACTACATACCGCTTCTCGCGAACTTTGCAGCTGTGTACAAGGAATGCACCTTTGAGACCGCCAGGCCGCTATTGCACTGTGATGGGACCTGCAAGGGTGACGGCTGTAAGGCGCCGGTCGATCACACGCCCCGCTCCGCCCGAGAACACTTTGCACTGAAGATCTACCCCAGTCGCGGGCAATGGGGCAACGGTATGGATGCTGACTATCGACCCGTTGCTGGGAACGGTAAAGAAATACTGAAAAGGTGAAACGCCGGTGATGCTGCACTGAAACTCGCTGAAGTTACTGTTGACAATGTTCGCTACCCGGATCTCGGCCTCTAAAAAGTAGGACCCTGCCGGCAGGTTCAAGTGAGCGATGGTTACTAGACCGGTATTCAGATCAACAAAATTATTTTGAAAGTTCGTATACGTTGCGTTCGAGGCTGCAGTAGACTGCAACGTGCCGTCGGGAAACTTGATACCTCCGGAGGTGCTTTGGACGATCCCATTCACCTCGAGTTTCGAATTCGGCGTTAAGGTTCCCATCCCAACATTTCCGCTCGGGGTAATTGTTAATCCGTTTCCGCCCCCGACCTTCCACATTTCGAGGTTTCCGGAGCGCGAAGGGTCACCGTTTCCGTTTGTTTGAAGCCTCCAATTTACTGCACTGGAAGTATTCTCGATATCCAGTGTTGTCGCTGTTGCGTTACCGTCGCTAAAGAACGCGTTCGCAGCGAAGCCTCCGCCGACCACGCTGAGCCGGGCAGACGGTGTCGCTGTCCCCACCCCGACGCGGCCCCCGCTCCCAATATTCATCGTTATTTGCGAACCCTCAAGATCCAAAGCTTTGTAAGCGCTGTTTACATCGTTCACCGATTGCAGGGCGATCCCGGTCAGGCCACCCCCGAAAACAGAACCCGGGCGCACTGCAACATTTTCGTCCGTTCCCGTTCGTACCTCAAGCTTGAAAAGCGGAGCCGACGTGCCGATGCCGACATTCACGTCGGCTGTCGCTCCATTTTGGCCGTTGATGCTTCCGAGGATCAGTGAATTGCTTTGTGAGACCGTTGAGTTCGCCCCGATCGCGGTTGAGTTATTAAGAGAAGCCGAGCCAGCGCCGCTATTCCTCGCGTTGCTTCCAATATATGTGTTATCGCTCCCCGAACCGAGGTTGGCTCCGGCGTTCGTGCCAAAAAAGGAGTTCCTGGCTCCAGTGGTGATCTGTCCAGAAAACTTGCCGAAAAAGGTGTTATCGTTCCCTCCGCCTGATAATCCAGCGGATCGCCCGAATATTGAGTTGCCTGCACCAGATACATTAGAGCCCCCGGCCGCCAGTCCGACAAACGTATTGTCAGCGCCACTCGTATTATTGAATCCGGCTTGCGCGCCGACAAACGTGTTGAAACTTCCGGTATTCACTGGGCCGGCATCTAAACCTGCGAAGAAATTATCGAACCCTGCAACACTCAGAACGCGATTACCGCCAATATCAAACTCATTCGCGGCATCAAAGAGGTCTGCCGTACCCTTCCCGCTGATATTGAAATTGGAAGTTGGCTGTTGGCTTGTGGAGTTTTGAATATAGTTAGGGCTGCCGGCGGTCGGAGTGCGGCTGTCGGTCAGACGGGT
>JBJMGO010000074.1:0-10561 GCA_045807825.1 Pyrinomonadaceae bacterium
TCATATGCCTTGAGTGTCGTTGACGTGAAGTCCTCGTGGCCGAATGCATCAATGATCGTCTCGGCCGCGAGCATGCCTGACTTCATCGCTGTGTGAATTCCTTTTATCCGCTGCCCGTTAAGGAATGACGCGCAGTCGCCGACGAGCAAGACTCCGTCAGCGTAAAGCTGCGGCATCGTGTACCAGCCGCCGGCATTGATGGTCTTGGCGCCGTATTTGAGCATCTTTCCGCCGGAGAGCAGCGCCGCGACCTTTGGATTGGCCTTGAATTTTTGAAATTCGGCGTGCGGGTCGATCAGCGGATCAACGTAGTCGAGCCCGGTGACGTAACCGATCGAGACGACGTTGTTCTTCAGCCCGTAGATCCATCCGCCGCCGTAGGTTTTTGTGTCGGAAGGAAAACCAAGCGTGTGCACGACCTTGCCCTCCGGAAAATTGCCCGCGGGTACCTCCCAAAGCTCCTTCACGCCAAGGGAATAAACCTGCGGTTCCTCACCCTCGTTGAGGCCGAGGCGATGCGTGAGCTGCTTTGCGAGCGATCCGCGCGAGCCCTCGCCGAGGACGACTATCTTCGCGAGGAGATCCACGCCGGGCTCATAGTTCGGCTTGTTGTGACCGTCTTTGTCGATGCCTTTGTCGCCCGTGCGAATGCCGATAACGGCGTCATTCTCGTCGTACAGGACCTCGGCGGCGGGAAACTCGGGAAAGATGTTTATGCCAGCCTCCTCGCATTTTTGTCCGAGCCACTCGCAGACCTTTGAGAGCGAGACGATGTACTTGCCTTTGTTTTTGAGCGGCGGGGGAACGATCGGCGCGTTGATGCCGCCCTTCTCGGTGAGATACCAAAACGCGTCCTCAGTCACTACCGCATCGACAGGACAGCCCTCCGCGATAAAGTCCGGCATCAGCTCACGAATCGCGATCGGGTCCATGACAGCACCCGATAGAATGTGAGCACCCACGAAGGCACCTTTTTCAACGATCGCGATCTCGAGGTCACCGATCTTCGACGCGTGCTTTATCCCCTTCTCGACCAGCTCGTTGTGCCGCTTGATCTCGCTCTTGAGGTGCAAGGCCGCAGCGAGATTTGCCGGGCCGGCACCGACAAAAACGACGTCCATCGAGATCTGTTCGCGTTCAGTCATAGAGAAAATGAATGGCCATTCAGTAAAGGCCGAGTATAGCAAACGAGCCCCCGAAACTCACTTTGCGACTCTTTGCCTGCTTTGCGTCTTTGCGTGCTAGAGGGCCTTTTCACGCAAAGACGCAAAGTCTGCAAAGGATGCTAGACTCGCACAATGGCGAGGCTCTACGTCGTATTTTTGCTGATCGTTGTTGTTCAGTTCTCGTCGTGCAAAACCGAGCATTCGGTAAATTCCCGCCTTGCTTCGCAGATGCCGCAAAAGATCCTGTGGGCGTGGGAGATGCCGGAGGATATGAGCTTTGCGGACCCAAAGGAGTTTGGCGTCGCGTTTCTCTCGCAGACGATCTTTTTGCAGAACGATCGTGTCATTCCAAAAAAGCGTCAACAACCGCTCAAGATGGCCGACGGTGCCTACGCCATTGCGGTTACACGGATCGAGACGTACAAAGAGACCGAGAAACGTCCCAAACTCTCGCCCGACATGGTGCGGCAAACTGCCGAGGGGATCGTCGATACGCTCCAACTGCGGAATGTAAAGGCGATACAGATCGATTTTGACGCCGTCTTTTCTGAACGCGATTTTTACCGCAAGCTCATCAACGAAGTTCGCAATCACCTGCCGCCGAGCACGCCGCTCACGATGACGTCACTTGCGTCGTGGTGCACGGGCGACGCGTGGTTCAATGACTTCCCCGTCGATGAGGCGGTGCCGATGGTCTTCCAAATGGGAGCCGACTCCGACCGCATCAAACGCTACCTCGCCAACGGCAACGATTGGGCCGAGCCCCTCTGTCGCGGCAGCTACGGCATCTCTTTAGAGGAAGGGCGGTTTGATGGAATGACGGATGGCCGGAGAATGTACTACTTCAAGAACACGCCGTGGATCTCAAACGATCTCGGTAAGCTCCATTGATCATCCAAATTGGACTTTCAGGCTCTCCGTATACGGCGCCCGCGCAACGCCCTTCTCGGTGATGATCGCCGTGACCAGATCGTTGGGTGTTACGTCGAAAGCGTAGTTACTGACGAGTGCGTTATCGGGGGCGAGTTGGATGTCCTTCATATGGGTGACCTCGCGGATATCGCGTTCCTCGATCGGGATCTCATCGCCGGTCGGGCAGTTGAGGTCGACGGTCGAGAGGGGTGCGGCGACGTAGAACGGAATGCCGTGACGTCGGGCGAGAACGGCGACCATGTAGGTGCCGATCTTGTTTGCGACATCACCGTTCGCTGCGATGCGGTCGGAGCCGACGACGACGGCCTGGACGCCGCCTTTCTTCATAATGTGGCCGCTCATGTTGTCGGTGATGAGCGTGACGGGAATGTCGTCCTGCATCAGTTCCCACGCAGTAAGGCGTGCGCCTTGGAGGTACGGACGCGTCTCGTCGGCGATCACCGAAATGTGCTTGCCCTGATCGACGGCCCCGCGGATGACGCCCAAGGCGGTGCCCCAGACGCCGCCGGTCGCGAGGGCTCCGGCATTGCAGTGTGTGAGGACGGTGGAATTGTCATCGATCAATTCCCCGCCAAATTTTGCGATGAGGCGCTGCGATTCGATGTCCTCATCATGAATCGCCTTGGCATCAATGGCCAGGATCTGTTTGATCTCGCTGACCGACTTCCCTTCTGCCTTGGCTTTTTTGAAGGTGCGCTTCATCCGGTCGATCGCCCAAAAGAGATTGACCGCTGTCGGACGCGTCTTGCCGAGCACCTCTGAGACGTAGTCGAGCTCCTCGTCGAGGTCGTCGACATTTGTCCCGACAAAATTCTTGGCACCGAGGGCGATCCCGTAAGCCGCCGAAACGCCGATCGCCGGCGCACCGCGAACGATCATGTCCTTGATGCCCTTTGCGACCTCATCATAGGTCCTGAGCGTGAGCCATTTTTCCTCGGTCGGGAGCAGCCGCTGGTCGAGCATTTCGACGCCCTCATCGGACCAGCGAACGGGAATGATATTGAGATTCATAGTTCGCTAAGATGTTACTATGCTGGCCTCATTTCTCCAGAATCGCGTCATCGTGAAGGTCGCCGACATCACCGTGGAGGAGGTCGATGCGATCGTGAACGCGGCGAATTCGTCACTGCTGGGCGGTGGCGGGGTTGATGGAGCTATTCACCGAAAGGGCGGACCCGCCATTCTCGATGAGTGTCGTGAGATCCGTCGAAAGCAGTATCCGAGCGGCCTGCCAACGGGCGAGGCCGTGATCACGACTGCGGGTGGATTGCCGGCCAAGTACGTGATCCATACCGTTGGGCCCGTTTACGGGCAGGACCGGCCAGAAGATCAGTATCTAGCGGCCGCATACCGCAACTCGCTGGCTCGTGCAGTCGAGAATGACCTTGCAAGCGTCGCCTTTCCCGCGATCTCGACCGGCGTCTATGGATATCCAAAAGACGAGGCGGCGACGGTCGCATCTCTGGCTATCGGTGAGTTCCTCGAGACCCATTCAACCATCGCCGAGGTCCGGCTCGTCTTCTTTCACGACTCCGATGCGGAGATCTTCCTCGCAAATCACGTCTTCTGAAATACGTTGTTTGGCCGGGGCTCAGCTATCATTGAGCTTAGACGAACAGTCACTAATGACGGAGGCCACGAGCGTTATCACTTCACAAGCAGTAATTACCCAAATAGCAGAGACTTACCGGGACGATTTTGAATTTCATAGAGAACTGCCTGAGGCTTTGAAGCCTCTTGATCGGATCTCGCGAAATTTTTACTGGTCATGGCAGCCGGACGGCGCGGCGCTCTTTCGCGATCTCTCGCCGGGGCTCTGGCACGAGGTCGAGCAAAACCCGCGTGTCTTGCTCAAGAAGATCAGCGACATTCGCCTCTGGCAGCGAGCCGCGGACGGAGCATACGTAAAGCGTCTCGAGGCTTTTGACAAGAGGTTCAACCAATATCTCGCCACCAGCGAGCATCAGCCATCGACCACACGCGTCGCGTATTTTTGCGCAGAGTACGGGATACATAATTCCTTGCCGAATTACTCCGGCGGTCTCGGCATCCTAGCCGGCGATCACCTCAAATCCGCGAGCGACCTAAACGTGCCTCTGGTCGCCGTCGGTTTGCTGTATCGTTACGGCTATTTTCGCCAGGCGATAGATCATCAAGGTTGGCAGGAGGAGCGATACACGGATGTTTTCAAGTCTGAACTTGCTCTTGAGCCCGCACGTGATGCGAATCGCGATGTAGTCACCATCAAGGTCAAAATCCGTGGCCGCAATGTCGTGGCAAAGGCGTGGCTCGCGCGTGTCGGACGCATCTCTCTCTATCTGCTTGATACCAACGTCCCGGAGAATGCGGAGTCGGTAGACAGACTCATCACCGGCCACCTCTACGGGGGCGACGCCGAGACACGCATCGTGCAGGAAAAGATCCTCGGCGTCGGAGGCGTCCGGCTGCTCAGGAAGCTCGGCATTCAACCAGACGTTTACCACCTCAATGAGGGTCACGCGGCATTCTCCACCCTTGAGCTCGCCCGGGAGCATTTGGCGACGTACGCGGCTGACGATTTCGCGTTAGCGGCTGCGCGTGTCAAGGAGAAGTGCGTGTTTACGACGCACACTCCTATCGCGGCGGGCAACGATGTTTTTGACCCGAAGCTGCTGATCAAGTGCTTTAGTAAAAAGTTCGTCTCGTCTTTGAAGCTGAGCCAGAGTGAGTTTCTAGCATTGGGCCGCGCGGACCTGTCCGACGATAAAGAGTTCTTTGGCATGACGCCGCTTGCGATCAGGATGTGCCGGTCGACGAACGGCGTCAGCGCCAAGCATGGCGAGGTCTCGCGAAAGCTGTGGCTCAAGATGTTCCCAGATCTCACCGATGCGCAAGCGGTGCCTATCACGTCTGTCACCAATGGCGTGCATGCGCCAACGTGGATCGCACCTGCATTCCAGTCACTCTTTTGCAATAAGTTTGGGAAAGACTGGCACCTGCTGACTCGCAACCAAAACGCTTGGTCTGCCGCAGTCGCGGCACTATCCGACGCGGAGATCTGGCAGACGCACCTGACGCTCAAGAGCCTGCTCGTCGCGTATATTCGAGAGCGCGTATTTACGACCGATTCCGGTTCGCACGAGACGATCAACGAGCACGAGAATACCGAATCACTACTCTCACCCACCGCTCTCACGATAGGATTTGCACGACGCGTTGCGGCATACAAGCGTTGGGACCTACTATTCAGCGACATAGATCGGCTGTTGAGAATGGTCGACGACCCTGAGCGGCCGGTGCAGTTCATCTTTGCCGGTAAGGCTCATCCGCAGGACGACACTGCCAAAGGCATCCTGCAGAAGCTGATGTCGATCAACCATGATTCCGGATGGCAGCAGCGGGCGGTATTCATCCAGGATTACGACCAGGAAGTCGCGAGATACCTGGTGCACGGGGTTGACGTGTGGCTGAATGTACCGCGGCGGCCTCTCGAGGCCTCTGGCACAAGCGGAATGAAGGCTGCGATGAATGGCGCCCTCAACTGCTCCATCCTCGACGGCTGGTGGATCGAGGCATTCAACGGCGACAACGGCTTTTCGATCGGCGGCACGGACTACAAAGCAGCCGAGGGTGAGGTCGAGACCGCGGAGGAGCTGACGAGCGAGGAGTCTGACGCCGCGGATTCTCTTGCGCTTTACACGACGCTTGAGAATCAGGTCGTTCCGGCCTACTATTCCACTGACGAGAGCGGACTCCCGCACGAATGGATCCGCCGGATGCGCTCGTCCATCGCGACGGTGACGCCGCAATTCTCGACCGACCGGATGCTGCACGACTACCTGACGAAGATCTACGGCATCGACTAGATGACACCAGAATTTACGACGGGTCGTATTCGTCCGATCGACTCCGTCAAAGAGGGCTGGGCATTAATAAAGGACGATTACTGGATGCTGTTCGCGGTGTCGCTCGTGGGCGCGATGATCGGCGGCGTGTCGATGTACGTACTGCTGGGCCCGATGATCTGCGGGATATTTATTTGCTACTTCAAGAGGATCGACGGGGGGAAGGTGGTTTTTGACGACCTTTGGCTCGGCTTTAAATATTTTGGCCGCAGCCTGCTCGTCACGATCCTGATCGTGGTGCCGATCGTTGTGTATATCTTCGCGGTTTTCATGACGATCTACCTGCCGATCATCCTGCAGGCCATAGGTGGGAGCCGCTTTACAGACCGCGATCTGCTGGGGACCTTTTTTACCGCCGTGGCCATCGACGTTGTGATCGCGGTCGTGATGGTGTCGATCCACTCAACACTCATGTTTGCATTTCCGCTGATCGTGGACCGTGGACTATCGAGCGTTGAGGCTATCAAGCTGAGTGCACGTGCGGCATTTCGAAACATGAAGGGCGTCGGCGGACTCATCGTGGTGAATTTCGTGCTCGCACTCGCGGGCGAGATGCTGTGCGGCATCGGTCTGTACTTCGCCATTCCACTCCTGACGATGGCGAATCTTATCGCGTACAGACAGGTCTTTCCCGCGCCGCGACTGCCCGGCCTTGAGCCTCCGCCGCCGACCGCTTATCCTGAACTCGCATGATCGAGGCTGTTCAAATAGTCGAGGAATCGGAGAGCGAGATCTCGATAAAGTGGTCCGACGACACTGAGACCCGCTACTCGGCACCAGAACTTCGTCGCTCCTGCCCCTGCGCGACATGCGTCAACGAATGGACCGGCGACAAGATCCTCGACGCCGCCTCGATACCCGACGACCTCACCATCGCTTCCACGTCGATCGTCGGGCGGTACGCACTGAACTTCCACTTCTCGGATGGGCATGACACAGGCATCTACTCATTCAAGTACCTACAGCAAATTGGCCCCAGATAAACGCAGATGACGCTGATAAGGGCGGCTGTTCAAATCTGCGTTATCTGCGTTTATCTGCGGCTAAAAACCTCCGGTGTATAATGTCGGTAGGCGGACAAACGGCATATGCACGAGCGGGATATCTTTGATGAGCGGCAGGAGACGAAGCAGGCGAGCTATTCTTGCCCGCATTGTCGTGAGCGAGCGGATTACGAAGTTCGCTGGATGAAGCGTACCAAGAAAAAACAGCCGCCGCGTGGGATCAACGAGCACGAAAGGGCTCAGTTCGCAAAAAGCCGCGACTACATGGTCCGCGTAGACGACATGCTGATGTGCAAAAACATGCGGTGCCGCAAACGCTTTGAGATACCATCGTCGCAGTCGGTAGTATTCATCTAAAGGGGGGAATTTTGATGCCTGGAACCGTACCTGAATTTTACGAGAACGAGAACGTCGTTGACGAGGACTTTCAAGCCCAGCTGAACGAGGAGATCGCCAGCGCACCCGCTGATCCCGAGGAGTTGCTCGAGCGTCTCGACCAGAATCACGAGACCTCGCCCGCGGACTCTGGCGGCGACATTGACGCCCGCTGGGAGGAAGCTGACTCGACCGGTGAAGAGGCCGTTGCGGGCTCACAGCCGACGCCAGATCAGTCGGACATCGAGGCCAATGCTCACGCGATGGGCATCGACTTTCAAGACAATCAGCCGATCGACCTTGTCGAGAAGCTCGAGAAGCGCGATCGAGATCGCTGGGAGCTGAATGAGGATTCTAAGGAAGAAGGCGACATGATCTAGCTGGAGAGGCAGCATCCGTGCGGGCCCGTAGTTCGTATTTTTCAGATTCGCCGAGCAAGGATGCTCGGGCCCCAGAGAAGAAAAAAGGCTGCCTTTCGGCAGCCTTTTCCACACAGCAGAATGCTGGTTGCTCTAGGTCTTTTTAGTAGAGCGTGAACGTATACTCGACGGATTTCGTCACCGCTGTCGGGACACCGTTGACCTTTGCGGGTTCAAACCTTATGTTGTGTGCCGCTGCGATCGCAGTCTCCGTCAGGCCATAGGGAGCACCCTTGACGGCCGAGACGCTGCCGATCGAGCCATTCGCGAGGAATGTCACGCGGAGTACCACGGTGCCGGAGAAGTTTGCCTGACGAGCCTCTGGAGTAAAGGCCGGTCGTGGCTTTGAGATGATCTTAAACGGTTCGCTCACGCCCACCGCACGCGGCGGGGGACCGTCACCGCCCTCACCATTGCCGGTGCCGTTACCGTTGCCGTTGCCGTTCCCGTTCCCGTTCCCGTATCCGGAACCAATGCCGTTACCCGCACCCGTTCCGCGGCCGTTGCCCTGACCCGTTCCGGTGCCGTTGCCCTGACCGCCGCCAGTGCCTGAGCCATTGTTAAAGTTTGTAAAGCGGCCATTCGGATCGCCGTAGCGGTCGAAGTTCTGCTGAAACTGCTTATTTCCTTGCGTCGAAGCCTGAGGGTCCTTCAGTTCAAAGTCATGCCTGTCGACAGCCTCGGGGGGACGCTCCGGGTTCTTCGTCTGATTTGCGAGGTCGCCCTGCGTCGTCTCGTCCTGCTGACGACCGCCTCCACCACCGCCGCCGGCGTCCTTTTCTTTCTTCTGCTGCTTCTCCTGCTCGGTCGCCATAACGACATCGTCGGTTAGAATGGCGTTGAACATGGTGTCGTCGATCGAGCCGACATCGAGGTCCTTGCTAAAAATATTGATAACCAGCCCGCTCAGCAGCACCGCCACCATAAACATGGCCGCGCCAAGCAGCAACGTGTTTCGGACGCCGCCATCCTTTTCTTCAATGACGGTGAGGTAATAGCCGCCTTCCCTCTGGGCCTGACTGTGGGCCTCCTCCAGCGAATGCGCCTTCTCGTCCGCGTGCATTGGCTTGGTCTGATAGTAGACGGGTGCCGCAGCCGCGACGGCCGGAGTGGCTTTCTCGATTATGGGCTCCGTAACCGCGGGCTCCTCGTCAGCGATCTCAGCCTCCTGAGGAGGTGCGGCCTCGACCTTGATCGGCTGCTTCGCAGCGGGAGCAGGCTCCTGAACAGGTGATTCCTGAACAGGCGGTGCCGATACCTGAATGGGCGGTGCCGGGGGCAATTCCAACTCGGGTTCTTTCTCAATGAATGCAGGTGCAGGCGGCTCGACAGCCTTTATCTCACGCGTAGCGGGCGCCGGCGGCTCGGCCTTTTTTGCCGGTGCCTTTGGCTCCGTCGGAAGCGGATTCATTTCAAAGGCTTGCAGTGGTGTACCGCAAGTCGGACAAAACTGGAACTTGTCCGCAAACCCCTCATCACACGAGCTGCAATATTTTAAGATCTTTCCCATCTTCAGCCTCTAAATTTTAGCTACACCTATGGCGGTAACTCATTAAAATGATGATACCGCCCTTTTTTTCACGTGAATAGCGAATCTCAGGAGTGCTCCTGTAACGCGGCTCGGGGCCTGTTTTCGCTTCCGTCTCATAGATGCCACACAAGTTTGACGCGATGCCTGCTACAACCTAGTATTTTCATTTGGTTTAGCGACATTTTGGCCTCTGCAACAGAGCATCCGTTTCGGGCAACTAATACACAAAGCTCTGCCCAAAGAAGCTATACGATGACATTACGTTCATTCCTCGGAAAATTTGCGTTCCTGATGCTCGCATTGGCATTTGCGGTGCCGGCTCAAGCACAGCAGCCTCATCGAGAGTCCCTGTTGAATGGGATGAAGGTGCTGATGTTCCCCGATGCCACAGCCAACAAGGTGTGGGTGCGAATTCGCGTAAATTCGGGCTCGGCGTTCGATCCCGCGGGTAAGGAAGGCGTAATGCAGATGCTCGCCGCGAATTTTTTCCCCACTGACGCGGCGAAGGAGTACTTTAGGGACGAGCTCGGCGGCGGTCTGGAGATCACCGCCAACTACGATTACATCGAGGTCGACGCATCCGCAAAGCCCGAGAACCTCACCCAGATGCTTGAGACGCTCGGCGGTGGCATCGCGAATACTGTTATCGACAAAGACACGACTGCGAAACTCCGATCCGACATGCTAGCTAAGTTAAAGCAGCTCGAATCGGACCCGAACTACGTCGCGGATAGGGCAGCCGCCAAACGGCTCTTTGGAACGTTCCCATACGGGCGTCCGGTTTACGGTACCGAGGACTCTGTTAAGAAGATCGGTCCATTCGACCTGGAGGATGCCAAGAATAAGTTTCTGACCGCCGACAATGCCGCGATGACCATTTCAGGAAACTTCGGGCCGCAGCGGGCGATGCCGGCGGTGAAGAGGTACTTTGGCGGATGGGCGAAGGCCGGCCGTCACATTCCCGCGACCTTTCGTCAGCCCGAGGATCCGCCCGCAGGGCTGGTCATGGTCGCGTCACCCGTCACTGGGAGGTTTGCCGTCAGGTTCGCGCTTCGCGGCACCGCCCGTTCCGCAGGGGATATGGCGGCGGCAAACGTCTATGCACGTATACTCGAGGCAAAATTAAAGGCTCGATTACCCGCCGCGGACTCGGCAAATGTCTTTGCCCGCAGCGATGCCTTTGTGCTGCCTGGGTGGGTGGTAGTTGGCTTCTCAGGAACAACGAATGACATCGGCACCGGCAACGGAA
>JBJMGO010000075.1:0-11306 GCA_045807825.1 Pyrinomonadaceae bacterium
ACAAGATCAAAGGCGTTAATAGAATTCCGACCATCCGTGGAATGGCCACGACCAGTGAGTTGAGGTCCATCCTCAGTCTCGAGAGCTGCGGTGTGTTTAGAACGTTGTTGAGAAGATTGAGAACGAAAGTCACTGAGGCTATGCGGATGCAAACAACGGCAACGTTCTGCAGCGCGATGGGAACATTCAATAGCTGAGCCACGCTCGGAGCGAAGAGGACGAGCGCCAAGCCGACGGGAGTGCTAGCACACAGCGTGATCACGGCCGCTGTACGTACGAGTTCGGCCTCTCTAACGCGTTCCCCCGACCCAAACGCCTCCGATCCAAATTTTGTCGAGGCCATACCCATACCTATGTCGGCTATCTGCAGGTATACCGGGATCAAACTGATAAGGACATAAACGCCATAACTCTCGCTGCCCAGGAGCCTTATCAGAATCGGCGTGCAAACGAAGGATGCTGTGAGGGGAGCGGCTTGCCCAATCAGGGTCCATAGGGTGCCCTTGACGACCTTTGTCGTAGTTACCGCTGCGGCATGTGCTGCGGAGGCGATACTCTCCTCCGGTTCAAGTGTCCCCTCATTGGTCATGGATAAATCGAGACTAGCATTTTCAGAACTGCTGCCGCCACACTAACAGCAGATCCAATGTGTGTCAGGTCTAGCAAGACGGTGCCACCTTTTCCTAGGAGAGTCCTGGTGCTCTCCAATCACGGAGTAACTTCTCGGATGTTACGATTAGGTCTAGCGTCAGCCGCTATGTATGATTTTCAGAAACTTGCGATAGACGGATTGTTGTTGGTGCAGCTTTCGGCAAAGCACGACGATAGAGGGTTTTTTGTTGAATGGTTTAGGCGATCGGAGTTTACGAGAGCTGCTGGGCCAATGACGTTCGTTCAGGACAACTATTCACGGTCAAATCCGGGTGTTTTGCGCGGGTTGCATTACCAGTATTCACCCGCCCAAGGGAAACTTGTGGGCGTCACCCGTGGAAAGATATGGGACGTCGCCGTGGACCTGAGGCCACAGTCAAAGACTTTCGGTGAGAGTTTCGGATGCGAGCTGAGTGATGATAACTCCAAGCTGTTGTGGATACCGCCCGGCTTCGGCCATGGCTTCGTCGTGACCGGGAGCAGCCCCGCTGACGTGCTCTATAAGACCACGGCAGAATACAATCCTGAGGGTGAAGGCGGAATCGTCTGGAATGATCCGGAGCTTGCCATAAAATGGCCGCTGAGAGATGCTAAGCTCTCCCAGAGAGACAAGGAACTTCCCACTTTCGCCACCTACAGGCAACATCCCCCAAATTGGTAGCCAGGAGTCAGGCGCTCGTTATTGCTATCGCGATAACGTAAGGATACGAGCGATTTGTACGTCATTGAGGAGATATTATAGACCCATGAAAGGAATCGTATTAGCGGGTGGTTTGGGAATGCGGCTTCGCCCGCTGACAGTAGTAACCAACAAGCACCTTCTTCCGATCTATGATAGCCCCATGATCTACTACCCGATCCGGGCGCTGATCAACGCCGGCATTGATGACATTATGATCGTGACCGGTGGCACCTCCGCTGGTGACTTCCTTCGCTTACTGGGCAACGGCAGGCACTTCGGCCTAAAGCATCTGAACTACACCTACCAATACGGCGAGGGCGGGATCGCAGACGCGTTATCGCTCGCCGAGCACTTCGCCGCTGGTGAGCCGATCTGCGTAATGCTCGGAGATAACATTATCGAGAGGAATATAAGGAAGGCAGTCGACGGATTCAAACAGCAGGATGAGGGTGCGAAGATCATCCTTAAAAAAGTGCCGGACCCTCAGCGTTTTGGAGTGCCGGAGTTGGATGGTGATCACGTGTTGCGGATCGAGGAGAAGCCAACGGAGCCGAAGTCGGACTTCGCCGTGATCGGTGTTTACATGTATGACGCGAGCGTCTTCGACATCGTGCGGACGCTCAAGCCCTCGGAGCGAGGGGAGCTTGAGATCACGGATGTGAACAACGCCTATATCGAGCGTGGGCTTATGACTTGGGAGGAGCTCGAAGGGTGGTGGACCGACGCGGGGACATTTGAGAGTTTACGGCTTGCGGGGAATCTTGTAGCAAAGACCGGTGCAAATAATCTGGATCTTCCAGCCGAGCCACGAGGTGCGAACTCCTGATGAGGACGTGGTTCGTTACCGGCGGTGCAGGGTTTATTGGATCGGCGTTTCTCAGGCTCGTGCTCGAAGAGCGTCCTGACGTGCGCGTCATAGACTATGACGCGCTCACATATGCCGGAAACCCGGAGAACCTCGACGGTCTGGATCCCGAGCGGCATACATTCGTCCGGGGCGACATCTGCGACGCAGAGGCGGTAACCGGCGCTCTCTCCGAGGGGGCCGAGATCGTCGTCAACTTTGCCGCCGAGTCGCACGTCGATCGCAGCATTCTCTCGGCAAACGAATTCATCCGCACAAATGTCCTCGGCACCCAGGTCCTGCTCGACGCCGCTCGGGCGAATGGTATCCGCCGCTTTTGCCATGTCTCGACCGATGAGGTGATGGGCAGTTTGCCCGACGAGTCGGACGAGCTGTTTACGGAGGAATCGCCATTTAGGCCAAATTCTCCGTATGCCGCATCAAAGGCCGGTGCGGAGCACCTCGTGCGTGCGGCTCATGAGACCTTCGGCATAGATACGGTGATCACGCGCTGCGGCAATAACTACGGGCCGCGGCAGTTTCCCGAGAAATTCATTCCGCTGATGATCGCAAATGCTCTTGCCGACAAGCCGATCCCTGTTTACGGCGACGGGCGGAACGTGCGCGACTGGATCTATGTTGACGACCACTGCCGCGCAATTCTAGACATCATCGACCGCGGCACGAGCGGTGGGACATACAACATCGGTGCACGCAACGAGCGCCGCAATCTGGACGTTGTTGAGTCGGTGCTCGACGCCCTGGGAAAGCCCTGTTCGTTGATCACCCACGTCGAGGATCGACCCGGCCATGACCGCCGCTACGCGATCGATCCCACCAAGGTCGAGACCGAGCTGGGGTGGCAACCCCGCGAGACTTCGGAGTCGGGGCTTCAGAAGACAATTCGCTGGTATCTGGACAATCAGGAGTGGACCGAGCGGGTCCGGAGTGGGGCTTACCATGATTATTACGAGCGGCAGTACGGGATGAGGATCGCATGAAGGTCCTAATCACAGGCGCGGGCGGGTTGCTCGGTGGTGCGGTCGCCGGCTACTTTACATCGGCTGGTGACGAGGTAATAGCGCTCGGCCGAGAACAGCTCGATATCGGCAACCGCGATGCGGTTCGACGAGTGCTGGAACAAGTTCGCCCCGATTACATCATCAACGCCGCCGCCTGGACCGATGTCGACGCCTGCGAAACGGACACTGACCGCAACATCGCTGCTAACGCTCTCGGTCCGGGAAATCTCGCACTCGAGGGCAGGGGTGTGGGTGCAGGACTGATCACGGTCTCGACAGACTACGTCTTTGACGGCAGCAAGGACGGCTTTTACACGCAGCGGTACGATCCGAATCCGCTCAGCGAATACGGTAAGGCAAAGCTGCATGGAGAGAGGCTGTCGATGGTCTCGAACGCGCGGACGATCGTCGTTCGCGTCGGCTGGCTGTTTGGAAAGGGCGGGAGAAACTTTTTGAGCAAGGTGCCGGAGATGCCCACAAACAGTGGTGCGATCAAGGCTATTAACGACAGCTTTGGAACGCCAACGTACGCACCTCACATGGCCCGACGCCTTCGAGAGCTAGCAATGCGCGATCTGCCGGGCATATATCACGTGGCAAACGCGGGCGAAGGGACTAGCTATGCGGGTTTTGTGCGTGAGCTGGCGCCTGAGATCAGCATCGAGGAGGTGTCGGCAAATTCGCTTAAGAGACCTGCACCGCGTCCGCGAAACTCGCGTCTCGCGTGCGTGCTCCAGCACGCTCTAAAACTAGAGCCTCTCCCGGATTGGAAAGAGGCCCTCAAAGAATTCAAAGCTTCCTCTGCCGCAACTGACGCCGCGACTCAGTGATCGTGATCACGCCCGTCGGGCGTGCCGTGATAGATCTCGCCACCCGTGGCAACGAATTCACGAGCCTTCTCCGACATCCCCACAGCAAGTGCTTTTTCCGCCTCGACGCCTTGTTTGGCTGCGTAATCGCGGACGTCCTGCGTGATCTTCATCGAGCAGAAGTGTGGGCCGCACATGGAGCAAAAATGGGCGAGCTTCGCACCCACGGCCGGCAGGGTTTCGTCGTGAAATTCCTTTGCCTTCTCCGGGTCAAGGCCCAGGTTGAACTGGTCCTCCCAGCGAAACTCAAACCTTGCTTTTGACAGAGCATTGTCACGGTATTGCGCTCCGGGATGACCTTTCGCCAGGTCCGCTGCGTGAGCGGCGAGTTTGTAGGTGATGACGCCCTCTTTTACGTCCTGTTTGTTGGGTAGACCGAGGTGCTCTTTCGGCGTCACGTAGCAAAGCATTGCCGTTCCAAACCAGCCGATCATCGCCGCACCGATGCCGGAGGTGATGTGATCGTAGCCGGGAGCGATATCGGTCGTGAGCGGGCCCAAAGTGTAAAAAGGAGCTTCGCCGCAGACCTCGAGCTGCTTGTCCATGTTCTCTTTGATGAGGTGCATGGGCACGTGGCCGGGACCCTCGATCATGGTCTGGCAATCCATCTCCCATGCGATCTTTGTCAGCTCGCCGAGAGTGTCGAGCTCGGCAAATTGTGCTTCGTCATTCGCATCCGCTATGGAGCCGGGCCGCAGGCCGTCACCTAGCGAAAAGCTCACATCATACGTCCGCATGATCTCGCAGATCTCGCGGAATCGCGTGTAGAGAAAGCTCTCCTCGTGATGCGAGAGGCACCACTTTGCCATTATCGATCCACCGCGTGAGACGATCCCGGTCGTCCGCTTTGCTGTAAGCGGGATGTATGGCAGCCGCACGCCCGCGTGGATCGTAAAGTAGTCGACGCCCTGCTCAGCCTGCTCGATCAGCGTGTCGCGATAAATTTCCCACGTGAGTTCCTCGGCCTTGCCGTTCACCTTTTCGAGCGCCTGATAGATCGGGACGGTTCCGATCGGCACGGGGGAGTTGCGCAGGATCCACTCGCGGGTCGCGTGGATGTTCTTGCCCGTCGAGAGGTCCATCACGGTGTCGGCTCCCCACAGCGTGGACCAGCGCATCTTCTCGACCTCTTCATCGATCGAGGACGCGATGGCGGAGTTGCCAATATTCGCGTTGATCTTAACGAGGAAATTGCGACCGATGATCATCGGCTCGCTCTCTGGATGATTGATATTTGCCGGGATGATCGCCCGTCCGCGTGCGACCTCGTCCCGGACAAACTCTGGAGTGACGAATGTCGGAATAGACGCGCCGAATGATTCACCCTTGTGCTGGTGATTGAGCGAGGAGCGATCGCTGCGCTCGGCCTTTGTCAGGTTGTCGTACTCCGCCTGTCTGCCAAGATTCTCTCGGATCGCAACAAACTCCATCTCAGGCGTGATGATGCCCTTTCGGGCATAGTGCATCTGGGTCACGCAGTGACCAGGCTTTGCACGCAGGGGTGCTCGCCTGAGGCTTGGGAACTCCTCCAACACGCCATTCCGCGAAGCCGCTCCATCGCCGACGCGGGCAAACTCCTCCGCACCCTTCGTGAGATAGCCGTTGTCCTGCGGCACCACATCACGGCCCTCGTACTCCTCGACATCGCCGCGTGCGACGATCCATTCCCGCCGAAGCGTGGGCAAACCGTCCCGCACGTCTTGCCGCTGCGACGGGTCTGTCCACGGGCCGCTCGTGTCGTAAACACGTACGGGCGAATTCTCCTCGATCGCACCGTCCATCGGCTTGGTCGGCGTGAGGGCGATCTCGCGAAAAGGCACCCGCAACTCGATCGTCACTGGGGCTGTGCCGTTTATTGCAAGGCCTTTACTGACATGCGGGCTGCTGACATAGGTCTTTTGCGAGGCAGGCAGTTTGACCTGATCGCTGGTAAGTTCTGACATTAATTTTCTCCCTTCGTCGGTATTATCCGCATCAGGTTCTAAGGATCTATCGCCGGCGTCAGACGACTCTCAGTCCCGTGCGCAGGACTCTCCCGAAAACTGTGGTGCATCTCGGATTATCCAAAAAAAACGCGTTGCGCGAAAGCGGCTTAGGCAACTTACGAGGGCGATCACTACACTAATCCAAGGTGTTTATCACTGTTTAGCACTGCCATGCGAAAAATAATTTGGGGAATAGCAGCAGTTTTCTTCGTGCAGGTCGTCTTCCAGATCGGAATGTCTGCCAAGAGGTCGAGCGCGGACTATGCCGAGCTCCGCACGCCTTTACAGCATGGCATCGAGACACCGTCGCCAGTGCTCGACGAGGATGCTCTCGACCCCGATATTGAGCCGACTGAAGCACCGGCGGACGAAGCTAAACCCCTGACCGAGACAAGGACCGTCGTCCGCTATGTTGAGGTGCCCGTGTATCCTGCGGCCTTACCGAAGCCGCCGGCACCTGCGATATTCAAGCCCGTCGTCATCACATACGACCGCACGGGAGCGCTGACTGACACAGCCGAAACTCCGGAGCACCGCACCAGCCGACGGTCGGAGCACTCCGAGTTGGATAAACGCTCCCTAGTCGCAAAGGTCGCGATCAAGCCGTTGGACTGGCTAAAAACCGTCGGCTCCAAACTTCATTAGTCCGTTTTGTACGCCAGCTAACATTGACGTAATGCTCGTCGTCATAAGCTTCTCCAATAGACCGGAAATCTATTCTCGCGCTCTTTGGAGGAGACTATGAAACAACTGCTTCTGATCGGTACGCTCACGATATCGGCTATCGTCGTTCTTATAGCCTGCGGCGGCGGCAACACCAACGTCAGCGTCAACGCCGGCAATTCAAACAGCAATTCTAATTCGAACTCAAATTCTAACGGCAGCTACATCGGTAATGCTGCCAATACCGTGTCCAACACCGCAAGTAGCATGATGACCGCCAGTCCGGAATCCTTTATGAAGGACGCCGCACAGGGTGGAATGGCGGAGGTCCAACTCGGCAAGCTCGCTACTCAAAAAGCTAAAGACGCGGACGTAAAGGCGTTCGGTCAGATGATGGTGACGGACCACTCAAAGGCCAATGACGAGCTCAAGGCTCTCGCGGCAAAGAAGAATTATCAGCTTCCCGCCGACATCGGCTCTCACAAGTCGGACATGGACGATCTCTCAAAAGAGAATGGAGCCGATTTTGATAAGGACTACGTCAACAAGATGGTCGATGATCACGAGACGGACGTAAAGAATTTCCAGCGTGAGGCCGAGAATGGCAGTGATCCGGACGTTAAGGCCTTTGCCGCGAAGACGCTGCCGACGCTCCAAAAGCACCTCGACCGTATCAAGCAGATCCAGGCGAAGATGAATGGCGGCTCGTCGTCAGGCAACTCGTCGAGCAACAGCTCGGCTTCGAACGCGAACATGAAGAAGAAGTAGTGTTGCTGTAAACTATCCCCGATGAATCGGGTGGCGATCCTTACTTTGCTGGTCCTGGCCACGCTCGCGAGCGTCGGATGCGGCCAGCAAAGTAGCGCTTCACGTCCGAATCAAAGCTACTCGACCGAGAAGGACGGTATTAAGTTTCATGTTGAAACTGTCGCGAGTGGCCTTGAGGTGCCGTGGGCATTTGCGTGGCTGCCGAATGGCGACATGCTCTTTACCGAGCGGCCTGGCCGCGTACGGACCATCGAGAAGGGCGCCCTCAGGAAAGATCCCGTCTTCACCGTTCCCGATGTCGAGCCGACGGGCGAGAGCGGACTGATGGACATCACGCTCCACCCCAATTTCGCACAAAACAACTACGTCTATCTCGCCTACTCGTATAACAAGGACGGCAAGCAGGTCAAGGTCGTCCGCTACACATATAGGGACGGCAAGTTTACCGAGGATAAGACTATAGTCGATCACGTGCCGGGTGCACAGTTTCACTCGGGAATGCGTTGCCGCTTTGGTCCGGACGGTAAGCTGTATGTGACAACGGGCGACTCTACCGACTGGAACCTTGCTCAGCAGCTCGGCTCCCTTGCGGGTAAAGTGCTGCGGCTCAATGACGACGGATCTGTTCCGCCTGATAATCCTTTTGTAAACCAAAAAGGCGCACGTCCTGAGATATGGACGTACGGCAACCGGAACCCACAAGGCATCGCATGGCAGCCGGGGACCGGCCTTACATTCGAGACCGAGCACGGCCCGAGCGGCTTTGAGGGGAAAGGGTTTGGGGGTGACGAGGCCAACATTCTCGAGGCGAGCAAAAACTACGGCTGGCCCGAGATCCACCACACGATGACTCGTGAGGGTATGGTCGCACCGCTGCTCGAGTACACACCCTCATGCGCACCGGGCAGCGCGATGTTTTACACCGGTACGCAATTCCCGGGGATGAGCGGCAATTTCTTATTTGGCTGTCTAGCCGGCAAAAGGATCATCAGAGTCGTCCTCGACGGCCGCAAGGTTGTGTCCCAAGAGAATCTCCTCGACGGCACCTACGGCCGCATCCGCGAGATGGAACAAGGCCCCGACGGCTACATCTACTTCTCCACCTCAAACCGCGACGGCCGCGGATCACCCGCGTCTGATGACGACCGGATAATGCGGCTCGTGCCTGTCGATGTAAAGAAGGGCTCGGAATAACTGAAGCTCATATTGAGAACTCAGAAGGGTGAGTTATGAGTTAGTTCGAGTCTCAGGATTCGCTCTCCAGCACTCTCTTGGCCTCGGCAAGCTCTGCTCTTACCGCATCACTTACCTCGGGGTACTTTAGGTCCAGGGACTCGAGTCTTTTGACGATGATCTCGGATACTGCAAGACGTGTGAACCACTTCTTATCCGCCGGGATGATGTACCAGGGGGAATTCTCTGTAGAGGTCAGCCCCATCGCCTCGGTATAGGCCTTCATGTACTTGTCCCAGAGTGCGCGCTCGCTGGCATCGCCGGCGTTGAATTTCCAATTCTTGTCAGGCTCATCGATCCGGGCCAGAAAGCGCTTTTTCTGCTCGTCCCGTGAGACGTGGAGAAAAAACTTGATGACATGCGTGCCGTTTGCCGCGAGCATATCCTCCCAGTCGCGGATCTGCTGACATCGCTTCTTCCAAAAATCCTTGTCCTTGTCTGGCGTTGTCGACAACCGTTCGCCATCGAGGTACTCGGGATGCACGCGGACGACAAGCACCTCCTCATAGTGCGAACGGTTAAAGATACCGAGCATTCCGCGTCCCGGCAGCGCAACCTGCGAGCGCCAGAGGAAATCATGGTCAAGCTCCACGGCCGACGGCTGCTTAAAAGAGGTAACGCTGCAGCCTTGTGGATTCACGCCCGTCATGACGTGCTTGATCACGCTGTCCTTGCCCGCGGCGTCCATGGCTTGAATAACTATCAAAAGTGCGTGAACATGCTGGGCGTACAGGACGTCCTGCAGCTCGGCGAGACGATCTAAATTCTTGTTGAGATCGTCGACGGCCTCGTCCTTGTCGTTGTAGTCGCCTGTGTAGTCGGTCGGATGATCCTTGAGATCTACTTTTGAGAACTCCTTGACCCGGAATTTGTCTATTTTCATGATCGTTTTGCCTGCGAGTAACACGAATAGCACGAATCACATGAAAACCCTATCGATATCGATCGTCCTCCTTTGCCTGTCACTCGGCTGTATGGCCCAGGCTATCAAGCTCACGCCGCACCGCATCGCTTTGTCGAACCGCACGATCACCCTCAACGCACCGGATGATTTTGAGATCATTCCCGCTGCCGAGGGGCTAAAGCGTGTCCGCTTTTTTGCAAAAGCACCGGACGGTAGGCTGTTGGTCACGGACATGTACAACCTCGCCGACAACAAACGCGGGGTCGTGTACATTCTCGACGGCTGGGACGCGAGGCGTGGAAAATTCGCAAAGGTCATCCCCTACATGTCGAATTTGCGCAATCCCAACTCGGTGCAGTTTTATCGAGATTCAGACGGTCAGGACTGGCTCTATCTCGCGGAGACGGACAAGCTGACGCGGCGAAAGTTCACATCGGGTGAGACCAGTCCGACGGCCACGCACCCGCAGGTGCTGGCGACCTTCCCCGACTACGGTCTGTCATATAAATACGGCGGCTGGCATCTGACGCGCACGATCGCCTTCTCTCCAAACGGCAAGCTCTACATCTCGGTTGGCTCGTCCTGCAACGCGTGTGTGGAAAAAGAGAAGGTACGAGCAAGTGTCATCGAGATGAATGCCGATGGCACAGACCAACGCGAGGTCGCCCGCGGCCTCCGCAACGCTGTCGGCCTCAAGTATCTCGCCGAGCATCTCTTTGCCTCCAACCAAGGCTCTGACCATCTAGGGCTGCAAAAACCGGATGAGACCTTTTATTCCCTGAGCTCGACGCTGCCTTCGGGTCTGAAATGGGTGGGGATCGCCCGTGGCGACGCGACGGACTACGGCTGGCCATACTGCCACTCCTCGAATGGCAAGATATTTGAAGATCCGGGGTTTAAGAGAACGTCCGGCTGCAGGGGCGTGCCCGCACCGTATGCGTTTTTTCCGGCTCACGCCTCGGCACTCGGATTCGACTATTTTGATGACGCCGACTCGCCGCCGGCAATAAGGGACTCGTTCCTGGTCGCCCTCCACGGCTCGACCGACAAACGCATCGGCCACGGCTACAAGATCGTCGTGATGCGAAAAGGCGAACCGCTGCGTGATCTGATCACAGGCTTTCTCGTCGGAGGCGTTGTGGTTGGTCGCCCCTGCGATATTTACAAGCTCGACGCCGACAGCTTCCTTTTCACTGACGACAATAAGGGAGTGATCTTTCTCGTCCGGCGTAAGCATTAGTGAAAGACGGAGCGGCTAAGGGACACGACGGAACACGAACGTCTTGTTAGTGTCTTTTCGTGTTATTTCGTGGTTACTCTTTCTTGCTAGACTAAATCGAGTGAATATTGGGATCACAGTCTATCCGACCTACGGCGGCAGCGGCATTGTCGGCTCTGAGCTTGGTCGCGACCTCGCTGATCGCGGTCACAACGTGCACTTTATATCCTCCTTTTTACCGACGCGGCTGACGGAGTTGAGCGAACGCATCCACTTTCACGAGGTCGAGATGATGTCGTATCCACTATTCGAGCATCAGCCGTACGACCTCGCACTTGCGACGAAAATGGCGACTGTCGCCCGAGCGGAAAAGCTCGATCTGCTGCACGTCCACTACGCGATCCCGCATTCGATCTCGGCGATCCTTGCACGCGAGTCGATCAAGCAAAAACGCTACGTTCCTGTG
>JBJMGO010000076.1:0-2615 GCA_045807825.1 Pyrinomonadaceae bacterium
CACCGCCGGCACCGGCGGGAATGAGCATTCGCGTGTTCCCGATCGTGTGATACGTATCAGGGGCCGCAGCGGGACTCATCGCGAAACTGCCATTCGCTCCGTGTGGGGACAGGAAATTCCCGGGGCTATCCGATAGCGAAACCGTCGTCGCGTCAGACCCGGTATTCGTGATCGTCACCGTCGCAAGCAGCGTCTCGCCCGGCTGTGCCTTACCGTCGCCATTGTTACTCGTAAGCGGCAAAACCGGATCGGTCAGCGTCTCTGTCGCAGTAACCGCAGGCGCGGTTGGCGCGGCAGGTTTTGCATGCTTTTGTGCGTACGAGACGAACTTTACCCCCGCAAAAGCGGCTGCGGCGATAAAGACAAATAGTAAAGCTAGACGGGTGCGACGGACCTTGCGCGGCATTTGGGTACTCCTGGGCTGACCTCGAGAGCCCTCACAGGCCCTCGTTTGATTGTTAACGTGTTGTTCCGGTAGGAATCTCGTCAATCCTACTCGCCTTCACGTGCAGAATCAATGGAAACGGGGCTTGTTGAGAAAGTTGTTGCACCTATGAAAATAATACTTGACAGTGCAACACTCGTATGCTACGGTAACACTATCGTTCCTGTCGCACGACCGGGACGACAACGCTACCACTCACGAAGAGGCAATCATGTACACGAACTTCAGATCACCCGAGCACAGTCATCTCTCACATTCCGCGCCGCAGCCGCCTTAACAAAGTCTTCAGACGAACGATCCGCCAAGCCCTCGTCTACGAGGAGCCTCAGGATCCTGTTTCTCGCCGAGACCACTCCCGGCGTGGGGGCGAGCCGTGCCCATGGATCAGAATTCACCTGATTCCAAAGGGTGCAACTTTGAAAAATCGTTTGCGGTGCCGACACGCCAGATCAGCTATTTCATAACTGAATTATCCCGACAGCAGCCTCAGTGCTCTTTGCGTTCGTGGAGCGGGGTTTGAGACTTCATCGCGGCATCCCAGATGGAGTCGGGGGTGATCTTGTTTAGGAGTGAGGCTCCTTTTGCGAACATCCCGACGTGGTAACGCGGAGCGGGGTTGTCGTCGGTCGCGGCTTCGACGATCTTTTTTGCTACGTCCTCGGGCTCGAGAACGCCGGTGCCGCCGGGACGGGCGAGGTAATGCGTGTGCTCGCGCATGTTTTCTTTGAACGTGAGATACGGGCTGTCCGGCCCGGTGTCCGGGATCGACGCGGCCGCGACCTCATCGAAATTTGTGTTCACCGGCCCAGGCTGGATGCCGATCACGCGGACGCCAAAATCCTCGACCTCGACCCGCAACGCTCCGTCTATCGCCTCGATGGCGTGCTTCGTCGCGTGATAGATTCCCGCTCCCGGCTGATCGATCTCGCCGGCGATGGAGCTGAGGTTTATGATCCGACCTTCGTTCTGGCGGCGCATGGCGGGGAGGACGAGTTGGCACATACGGATCATCCCAAAGACGTTCACGTCGAATTGCCATTTGATAGCTGCGAGCGGGATCTCCTCGATTGGGCCATACTGACCAAAGCCTGAATTGTTGACGAGCACGTCGACTGCGCCGTGGTGGCGTTCGGCAGCCCAAACCGCATTGAGCCGCTGCTCTTCGTCGGTGACATCAAGCTCCACGATTTCGCAGCCCTGATCGCGAATGTCCACCAATTCATCGAGCTCCGGTCCGGTGGCGACGACGTGAAAGCCCGCGTCCATCATGGCCAAGGCGGTGGCATGCCCGATGCCTGACGAACAACCCGTGATAACTGCGACTTTCAATTTTTCCTGAGAATCCATGTGAGAGCCCCTTTTGAATCAGTCTGCCCTCAGGATAGGCTCTCGCCGCCGATGTCTTTGTAGGGAGTATTACGTCTTCCGTTTTTTACCGCTCCCGTCCGGCACTTTGCGGCTGCGGCCGACAATGTCCGCGGCCTCGTCCGGTCCAAAACGTCCGTTCGGCTCGAACTTCTTACCTTTCACGTCATTATACGAGATGAAAAAGTGCTCGATCTGCGTGACGAGCTCATCGGTAAGCTCCGAGATGTTGTCGATCGGCGAGTATTCGATAGATTTGCGAGCGACGGCTAGAAGACGATCATTTCGCTCGACACGGCCGTCTTCTTCTGTCTGGTTGGCACGGATACCGCCGATCAAGCGGCATTTGACGTGACAGCCGACGAAGGCGGGTTCCTCCATGAGGACTAGCACGTCGATAGCGTCGCCGTCCTCGCCTTTGGTCCCCGGTACCGAGCCAAAATCGTACGGAAACGAGTGCCCCGCCGGCAGGACGCCAGCAAGCCGAAAGCCGCTGAGTTTTTTGTCGAACTTATATTTGTTCCTCGAGCCGCGCGGTGTATCGATGATCACGTCAACGGTGAGGCCGTGTTGTTTACTCATTTGGTGCTCAGCTTTCGCAGCGAGGCATGCGCCGTGCGAGTGACGATAAAGATCACCAGTGCCGCGACGATCACGCAAACAATATTCAGCACGAGCGAGAGGATCCGCTTTTCAACGTCGCCGCTCATACTTGTCGGCGGGACGCCCTGAGCGATCACGAGCCCAAGCCAACTCGGAATGATCGCGATCTGTGCCGTAGCCGCGAGTCCTATCATTTCCCTTC